>NZ_JZRH01000037.1:0-9501 GCF_000963985.1 Pantoea sp. BL1
GGAACTGCCAGGCATCAAATTAAAGTGTGCTGATATGGCTCAGTTGGTAGAGCGCACCCTTGGTAAGGGTGAGGTCCCCAGTTCGACTCTGGGTATCAGCACCAGTTTTAAAGCGTGAGTTCGGTAAATGACAGAATTTGCCTGGCGGCTTTAGCGCGGTGGTCCCACCTGACCCCATGCCGAACTCAGAAGTGAAACGCCGTAGCGCCGATGGTAGTGTGGGGTCTCCCCATGCGAGAGTAGGGAACTGCCAGGCATCAAACACAGAAGCCCTGAACGAAAGTTCAGGGCTTTTTTGTATGTTTAAAACTCGCAACCAGGCTCAAGATTCGCCAAAAACGTCGAAATGAGTTAATGCGAAATAATATTACAGGCATAAAAAAGCCTCTGCCAGATTGTGCAGAGGCTTAAGTAGCTCATTGAATATCAATGGATAACTTGAGAAAGGAAGGCGCGTGTACGTTCTGATTTAGGATTCGCGAAGAACTCCTGCGGCGGCGCTTCTTCAACGATCTCTCCGCGATCCATAAAGATCACCCGGTCCGCCACAGTACGCGCAAAGCCCATCTCGTGCGTCACGCATAACATCGTCATACCATCTTCTGCCAGACCAATCATGGTATCGAGAACCTCTTTCACCATTTCTGGATCGAGTGCTGAGGTTGGTTCATCGAACAGCATGATTTTCGGTTTCATACACAGCGAACGCGCGATCGCCACACGTTGTTGCTGCCCTCCTGACAACTGTCCTGGAAACTTATGGGCATGTTCCGCGATACGCACGCGTTGCAGATAATGCATCGCTAACTCTTCCGCTTCTTTCTTCGGCATCTTACGCACCCAAATCGGTGCCAACGTGCAGTTTTGCAACACAGTAAGATGCGGGAACAGATTGAAATGCTGGAATACCATGCCGACTTCGGTGCGTACACGCTCAATATTGCGCACATCATCGTTAAGATGGATGCCATCTACTACGATGCGGCCTTGTTGATGCTCTTCTAAATGATTGATGCAACGAATAGTCGTCGATTTCCCGGACCCCGAAGGCCCGCAAAGCACAATGCGTTCGCGGGGTTTCACCAGTAAGTTAATATCTTTAAGAACATGGAACTGACCGTACCATTTATTCACGTTTTCGAGCGTAATCATCATGGCGTCAGCCGCATTAGTCATAATTTGTGTCATGTAAAACCTCAGTGCGATTTACGCCCGGTGTGGAAGCGCTTCTCCAGATGCTGGCTATAGCGCGACATGCTAAAACAGAAAATCCAGTAAACCATGGCAGCAAACACATAGCCTTCGGTCGACATACCCAACCAGGTGGGGTCAACGGTGGCTTGCTGCACGCTACTGAAGAGATCGAAGAGGCCGATGATGATCACCAGGCTGGTATCTTTAAACAGTGCGATGATGGTATTCACTAATCCGGGGATGGTCAGCTTGAGTGCCTGCGGCAGAATAACCAGCATCTGCGTTTTCCAGTAGCCGAGTGCCAGTGATTCTGCTGCTTCAGTCTGCCCTTTTGGCAGCGCTTGCAGGCCGCCACGCACCACTTCTGCAACATAAGCGGACTGGAAGAGAATTACCCCAACCAGCGCACGTACCAGCTTGTCAATGGTTGTGCCCTCAGCCATAAACAGCGGCAGCATCACCGATGACATAAACAGCACGGTAATCAAGGGTACACCGCGCCAGAACTCGATGAAAATGACTGACAGGGTGCGAACCACAGGCATTTTTGAACGACGAGCCAGCGCCAGCAGAATCCCCAACGGCAGTGCGCCGGCGATGCCAATTGAGGCAATAATCAGCGTTAGCGTCAGGCCGCCCCACTGGCGGGTTTCCACGCGATCCAGCCCCAGATAGCCGCCATACATCAGCAGCCAGACAACGATCGGGTAGATCACCGCCCAGCAGGCAATATAGCGACCACGGCGTGGCATTGACTTAATGAACATGGGAATAATCGACACTAAGCCAACCACTAACGCCAGATTAATGCGCCAGCGCAGTTCGTGCGGATAAAGTCCATACATAAACTGGCCAAAACGTGCGTGGATGAATACCCAGCATGCGCCTGCTTTGGTGCAGTCTGCACGTGTTTCGCCAATCCAGTTGGCCTGGAAAATCAGCCAATCCAGCGCCGGTGGAATCACACTCCAGATAATCCAGAAGCTGAACAACGTGAGCAGGGTATTCAGCCAGCTGGAGAACAAATTTTTGCGCGCCCACAGCCAGGCTTTCCCTAAGGGATTGCTGGGTGCAGGCGATGTATCGTGTGTGGTAACAGACATAATGATCCCGTTCTCTTATCGCTCAACTAGCGCAATTTTGCGGTTGTAGAGGTTCATCAGCAGTGAAATGAGCAGGCTGATGATCAGATAGACCGCCATGGTGATCGCGATAGTTTCAATCGCCTGGCCAGTTTGGTTCAGCACGGTACCGGCAAACAACGACACCATATCGGGATAGCCAATGGCCGCCGCCAATGATGAGTTCTTAACGATATTGAGATACTGGCTGGTTAACGGTGGGATGATCACGCGCATTGCCTGCGGAATGATGACCTGGCGCATCGTGACAGGATTTGGCAGACCCAGTGAGCGAGCTGCTTCATTCTGACCGTGCGGCACGGACTGAATCCCGGAGCGAATCACTTCCGCAATGAACGATGAGGTATACACAGACAGCGCCACCGTTAAGGCCGCCAGCTCGGGGATCATCACAAAGCCGCCGCGGAAGTTGAATCCGCGCAGTTCTGGCACATCCCAATGCGTTGCGGCACCAAACAATGTGTGTGCAATCAGTGGTAACAGCACAATCAAACCTGCAGCGGCGGGCCACGTGCGGCGTAACTGGCCGGTCTTTAATTGATGCTTACGGTTAAAGCGGAAAAGCGCAACACTGCCGAGAATGGCCAGCGCCAGTGCAATCAGGAATGGCCAGGTGCCCGGCGCATACTCGGGCCACGGAATATACAAACCGCGGTTACTGACAAACGCCAGATCAAACGCATTGAGTGCCTGACGTGGCCCTGGCAGGTTACGCAATACCGCAAAGTACCAGAAAAAGATCTGTAGCAGCGGTGGGATATTACGAAACGTCTCGATGTAGATGGTCGAGAGTTTACGCAGCAGCCAGTTTTCAGACAGGCGTGCGAGCCCCACGGCGAAGCCCAGGATGGAGGCAAATACAATGCAGAGTGCGGAAACCAGCAGGGTGTTGGTCAACCCCACCATAAACACGCGCGCGTAAGTATCGCCTTCGGTGTAATCGATCAGGTGTTGGACGATGCCGAAACCGGCATTGCGCTCAAGAAATCCGAAACCGGACGTGATGCCGCGGTTGGCCAGGTTGATTACTGTGTTGTGGACCAGATATCCCACTACAGCAAGCACGGCCACAATCGCGATGATCTGGTAAAGCCAGGCGCGAACCGTAGGATTACCAAACGAAAAATCCCTCTTTACGGTTGGGCGTTGTGACATGTTGAAACCTCAGTGAAGAAAACGCTTGGGCACCGCAGGGTGCGGTGCCCGACTGGTAGAACAGACTTAGCGCACTGGTGGAGCGTACTGGATGCCGCCCTGGTTCCAGAGTGCATTCTGGCCACGCGCGATTTTCAGTGCGCTGTCTTTACCCACGTTGCGATCGAACACTTCCTGATAGTTACCGACCTGTTTGATGATGTTGTAAGCCCATTTATTATCAAGTTTCAGGTCTTTACCGAAGTCACCTTCTGCACCCAACAGGTGAGCCATATCCGGAGTAGTTGGCTTGGCCGCCATCTGATCAACATTCTTAGAGCTCACGCCCATTTCTTCTGCGTTCAGCATGGCGTAAAGAGACCATTTAACGATGGTGAACCAGTCGTCGTCACCACGACGTACCACTGGACCCAGCGGCTCTTTAGAGATCACTTCTGGCAGCACGATGAAATCGTCTGGCTTGCCGAGTTTCACACGCAGTGCATACAGCTGAGACTGGTCAGAAGAGAGGGTATCGCAGCGGCCACTGTCGAGCGCTTTCGCTGACTCATCAGAGCGGTCGAAGGTCACTGGCGTGTACTGCATTTTGTTGGCTTTGAAGTAGTCAGCCACGTTCAGCTCGGTATCGGTACCGGCCTGAATACAGACGGTGGCACCATCCAGCTCTTTGGCGCTTTTCAGGCCCGCTTTCTTATGGGTCAGGAAGCCGATGCCGTCATAGTAGTTCACACCAGCGAACAAGAAGCCCATGCCACCATCACGTGAAGAGGTCCAGGTGGTATTACGAGACAGGATGTCCACTTCACCAGACTGGAGCGCAGTGAAACGCTCTTTAGCCGTCAGCGGGGTGTATTTCACCTTGCTGGCATCACCAAATACCGCAGCCGCAGCAGCGCGGCAAACATCCACGTCGATTCCGGTAAATTTGCCGCTGGCATCAGCGTAGGAGAAGCCTGGCAGGCCATCGCTGATACCGCACTGTACGAAACCTTTCTTTTTAATGGCATCCAGCGTGGTGCCTGCGTGCGCTTGTTGAGTAACGGCGAACAGCGAGGCTGCAGCGACCAGGGTGGAAAGCATCATCTTTTTCATAAAGCATCCTGTGTGGCGAGATCGTGTGTTGTTATGTTTGCGCGCACTTTAATGTGCGCTTTTTTCTGTCTGAGGCGGTTAGCCATCCACGACTCTGCAAAGGTAATGCCAGGTTTGCAGAATCCTGAATTCACTGGAAAGATCTTTTAATAAAAGGACGCATCCAGAAATTTTGGCTACTATCGCGCACCAAAAGGCTGCATGACGAGACGACGCGATCACAAATAGTGCAAATAGTTTCACTATATGGAAGCAGTGTGAGCCATCACTCAGGATAAAATGTATGCGTTTGCAGGGTTACGGTAGAAACAGTGCAGGATCACTGGGAAAGCGGCATGGCGGGCGTTATGACGCACAAAGCTGGCGCTAAAAAGGGGCAAAAGACGTGCGGTAAGAGAGACAAAATATCACGGATGCAATTGCAACTATCGTTACCATATCCGCGACAATTGTTTCATCCGTTGCTAACGTAGTGAAACTATTGGTGAGGCACAAACAAAAACGCCAACCCGAGGGTTGGCGTTAGCGCAGCAAAGAACAATTAGTTCATGCCGTATTTTTTCAGCTTCTTACGCAGGGTACCACGGTTGATACCCATCATTAGAGCTGCACGGGTCTGGTTGCCACGGGTGTACTGCATCACCATGTCCAACAGAGGCTGCTCAACTTCAGCCAATACCAGCTCATACAGATCACTTACATCCTGACCATTCAGTTGAGCAAAATAGTTCTTCAGTGCCTGTTTTACCGAATCACGAAGTGGCTTTTGCGTCACCTGATCCTGTGAGTTAACGGTAGAAACGGTCAGTACATCAGAATTTACGCGTTGTTCGAACATAGTTCTTTCAGCTCTTTATTTCGTTTACGCAAGATTTTCGAAGTATGCCTCCAACGCCTCCAGCTGTTCGCTGGCATCCTCTATGGCGTTGAATGTGCGCCGAAACTGGTCATCAGGAGCACTTTCCTGCAAATACCAGGAAACGTGTTTACGAGCAATACGGTATCCCTTGCGCTGACCATAAAAGTCGTGCAGTTCCCGTATATGTCCAATCAGCATTTGCTTCACTTCAGCCAGCGGCTTCGGTGCCAGCAGCTCCCCTGTGTCCAGATAATGCTGGATTTCCCGGAAGATCCACGGTCTTCCCTGAGCAGCGCGACCAACCATCAGAGCATCGGCTCCGGTATAGTCGAGCACCGCTCTGGCTTTATGCGGGTCAGTAATGTCACCATTCGCGATAATCGGAATGGAAACGCTCTGCTTAACTGTCCGAATGCTGTCGTATTCAGCGTGCCCCTCAAACAAACAGGCGCGCGTGCGGCCATGAATGGTGAGAGCCTGAATGCCACAGCGTTCAGCCAATTGGGCAATCTCTACACAATTACGATTTTCTTTGTCCCAGCCGGTACGAATCTTCAGCGTAACCGGTACATCAACCGCATTCACTACCGCACGGAGGATGGACTCCACCAGTGACGGATGCTGCAGCAGTGCTGAGCCAGCCATCTTACGATTCACTTTCTTAGCCGGGCAGCCCATGTTGATATCAATAACCTGCGCGCCAGACGCCACATTTATGCGCGCGGCAGCAGCCATCTCATCAGGATCGCAACCGGCAATTTGCACGGCACGGATTCCAGGCTCGTCACTATGCACCATACGCAAACGGGATTTATCACTGGCCCAAACTTCTGGGTTTGATGACAGCATCTCGGAGACAGTCATACCCGCGCCGTTCTCGTAACACAAGGTGCGAAATGGCTTATCGGTAACGCCAGCCATAGGTGCAGCGATGAGTCGATTACGTAGCTGATGGTGTCCAATGCGCATGAAAAAGAAGTGACCCTAACTGTTCGCAAGGCGGCGTATATTACGCATTTTTTAACGAAGATGAAAGGCCAAACTTTGAACAATTCGCCGTCAATCGGCAAGGGAATCGACCTTAACAGCAATGATACAACTAATAATCTATATAATTCAGTATATTAAAAATTTATGATGAAATTGTGAGCAAAAGTTTTTCTTAAATCACGCCCAAAAACACAACATAAAAACCGCCACATTCGGTAATTAGCCAGAGAAATGACGGCGATGTGATTATTAAATGTACTAATTTAGTTGCTTTTAGGTAGCAGATTTGCGGCTTTTCTGCAGAGAGTGAATCCCTTTCACCGTTAGGGTGGCCAGACAGCAAACCGGCCAGCGAAGCCAGCCGGTGATCAAGCTTAGCGACGCACGCCAGTAATACGGCACCACTCCTCTTTTTCCGCCGCCGGATCAAGTTCGAAGCGCTCAACATAGGCTTCGCACACTCCTTCAGCCTGGCTGGCTAGTACGCCCGACAATCCCAGATGTCCGCCCGCTTTTGGCAATACGCTAATCAGCGGCGCCAGTTCACGTAGCGGGCCTGCAAGGATATTGGCGACAACGACATCAGCTTGCAGGTTTTCAGGTTGTTGATGCGGCAGATAGAGCGACAGACGATCAGAAACGCCATTGCGCTCCGCATTGTCACGGCTGGCCTGAATAGCCTGTGGATCAATATCAATCCCGATAGCCTGCGACGCGCCCAGTTTGAGGGCGGCTATAGCGAGAATGCCGGATCCACAGCCAAAATCGATCACGGTTTTGCCTTGAAGATCGAGCCCATCGAGCCAGGTGAGGCAGAGCGAAGTGGTCGGGTGGGTGCCGGTACCAAACGCCAGGCCCGGATCCAGCATCACGTTGACGGCATTCGGATCCGGCACGTCCCGCCAGCTCGGGCAGATCCACAAACGTTCACCGAAACGCATCGGGTGGAAGTTATCCATCCATTCACGTTCCCAGTCTTTATCCTCGATCTGCTCGATCTTGTGATGGAAATGCGATCCCAGCAACGGATGTTGACTCAGCTCTGCCACCACATCGTCCATCTCGGTTTCGGCGTCGAACAGACCAATCACATCCGTATCGCCCCATAAGCGTGTTTCACCCGGCAGCGGTTCGTAAACCGGGTTGTCATGGGTATCCTGGAACGTCACCGAGACGGCGCCCACGTCCATCAGCGCATCGCTGAGCGGCTCGGCATTTTCGCCGGTACTGTTAATTTTGATTTGAATCCAAGGCATAGCGTTTCTCTTTATTTCACTGCAGCGTGACGCGCTTCAGGCGTGCTGCCAAACAAATTACCCACCACGAAGGCCAGCAGGCTTAAGGTCAATGAGGGAACGATAGGGTGGAAGCCCCATAATTCAATGTTCAGGCTGGCGAGTAAGGTATAGCAAGCCGCGCCGACCACCATGCCGCTGATAGCACCTGTCGAATTAGCGCGCTCCCAATACAGTCCTAATACCAGCGGCCAGAGGAACACGGCTTCCAGTCCGCCAAAGGCCAGCAAATTGAGCCAGATAATCATATCCGGTGGATTCCACGCCGCCAGTAACAGCAATATGCCCAGCACGAAAGTGATGGTGCCGGATAGCATCCGCAGGCGCGATTCATTCTCGCTGTGCTGTGGCGCAATACGCAAATAGAGATCTTTGATCAGCGTAGCGGAGGATTGCAGCAGCTGCGCGTTAATCGTCGACATGATAGCTGCCATCGGTGCAGCGAGAAACACGCCGGCGGCCATTGGCGGCAACACGGTGATCATCAGTGTCGGGATCACGCGATCCGGAATAGTGAGATCCGGCAGAATGGCACGACCTAACGCCCCCGCCAGATGCATGCCGAGCATCAGAATCACCACGACAATGGTGCCCAGAATGATGCCGCGATGCATGGCTTTGCTGTCTTTATACGAAATACAACGCACTGCCGTGTGCGGTAAGCCAATCACGCCAAAGCACACCAATACGGCAAAGGAGCTGAGAAAAGTCGAGTTGATGACATTGCCTACGCCTTCCGGGGAGACCAGCTGTGGATCAATAGTGCGCAGCTTGGTCACGGCCGTTTCCAGTCCGCCTGCCTGATGGATCACCGCGAAAAGCAGCAGGAAGGTGCCGATCAGCATCACCAGACCTTGCATCGCATCGTTGAGTACGCTGGCACGGAAGCCGCCAAACGCGGTATACAACGCAATAGTGCCGCCGAAAATCAGCAGGCCGGTGTCGTAGGGAATACCTGCTGCCGTTTCCAGCAGACGCGCGCCACCAATGAACTGCACGGTCATCGCGCCAACAAAGGCCACCAACAAGCTAATACTGGAGAGCCAAATCAGCAGTGTGCTGCCATAACGGCCATACAGCATGTCATTCAATGTCACCGCATTGTAGCGCCGCGCCAGAATGGCAAATTTTTTCCCTAGTACACCGAGCGAGAGCCACACCGCCGGCACCTGAATCATCGCCAGCAATACCCAGCCAAGACCATATTTATAGGCAGCACCCGGCCCGCCAATAAACGAACTGGCACTGATGTAGGTGGTGGTGATAGTCATGGCCAGCACAAAGCCACCCATTGAACGGCTGCCGAGGAAGTATTCGGTGAGGAAATTGCCCTGACGCTGTTTGCGCATCGCAAACACCGACAATCCGGCGATCAGTACCAGATAGGCTAACAAAGGCAGAATGATTTCACTGTCCATCTTGATCCTCCAGCGACATATCGCGATACAACAGGCGAACCATCAACCAGCAAAGGAAAATAAACAGCAGCGGGGCGAAAATGCAGGAGAGCTCAAACCAGTGCGGTAATCCGGTGATTCCGCTCTCATTGCCGCCCAGCCAGGCGCTGAGGCCCCAGACGGCGAGATACGCCAGCGTCAGATAAAATGCCCAGCGCGCCTCTTTGTTCGCTTGTAAAAAACGCCAATCCATTATGCAACCTCAAAGGTAACAAAAATGAAAAAGGCCGGATTAACCGGCCTTTGTTTGCTCTGCGCTGCGATTACTTCTCGTGCAGGCCGAGTTTTTTCTCCAGATAGTGGATGTTGGTGCCACC
>NZ_JZRH01000038.1:0-52697 GCF_000963985.1 Pantoea sp. BL1
CCTCTCTCGCCGACCATATTCGAAAAGCCTGCTTGAAAAAGCAGGCTTTTTTCGTTTTATCTTTCCCTTGATTGATTTTATCCTTCTCAGCTTCTCAGCTTCTCAGCTTCTCAGCTTCTCAGCTTCTCAGCTTCTCAGCTTCTCAGCCTTATAAATCACGCTCACTGCCGTTGTCGTCATAATGAGACTCGTAACCCATTGATTTTAAATTGGCTGACAGTTCCTTGCATTGCTTGTCGTTGATAGGAGACAGTTATTAAGGGGAGTGTAGCGAAATCACGACGCACTGTTCAGTCTGAGAGAGGGTTTTACCTTTATCTGACTGATTTAAAATAACTTATTTCTACACCTCCAATTCTGGCACGGCTTATGCAATAATTAACCTGTAGATGCTCATTCCACCTCTTATGTTTGCTGATGCTACATAAACCTGGGAATGATGCAGAGCCCCTTACGGTATCCGTTGTCCAGCCTGGCAGTTATTGCGCACGCTTTACTGCAGTAAGAAGGACATTACGTTGAGTCGGATACCATCAGTTGTCTGAACGACCTGATCTTACACCTGCTTATGGCAGGTGTTTTTTTTATCTGTACTTTCCCCCATTCCGCGACTCTTCAGGCAAAAAAAAGCCGGGACAAGCCCGGCGTGCACAAAAGTAACAATCGTTAAATCAAGCGTTTGGATTAGTCTTCAGGGTCAGAAGCAGACCTTCACGGCGCATTTGAGCAGCGTCCTCGGGGCGATGCAGGCGATCATAGACATCGGCCAACCAGGCATAATCAAAAGCATCAGGGCGTTGTGCCAGTGCCTGCTGGAAAGCTTCTGCGGCCTGTTGCCACTCACCGTGGCGCATCAGCATCTGGCCTAAGGTGCTGTGCAGCAGCGGCGTTGCGCCATGTTGTTTGATTTGCTGGCGCAGCGCTTTCTCCAGTGATTGCGGATCGCCACTTTTAATACGTGGCATTAACAGCACCAGGCGATCGTCATACTGACGCTTCAATCCTTCCAGCACGATGCTTTGCGCGGTATCAGGGTCATCACACTCAATCAGATGTTCAGCCATCGCTACCTGCAGCGCCGTTTCCTGACGCGTTTTACGGCTCTGGTTTTGCCACCACTTCTTCAGACCTTCGCTACCCTGATCGGCCATTGCCTGATTCATCATGCCTAGCCAGGCTTGCTGTTGCAGCGCCTCACGATGGGCTTCGTCATTGACCTGAGATTTTTGCATGGAGGGCAGAATATCCAGCAACGCGCCCCATGCGCCGGTACGGATATAAGCCTGTTCAGCCAGACGCAGCACTTCAGGATGACGCGGAGCGACTTCCAGTAAACGGTCAATGCCATGGCGGGCGGCGTGATCTTCATTACGTGCCAGTTGCAGGCGTACGCGGGTGATCTCAACCGGAATGGTGTCATTTTCAGACAGCTCAGAGGCGCGCTCCAGATGTTGGTTAGCACGGACTTCGTCACCACGTTGCTGTGCCGCTTCGGCAGCCAGCAGGTAGTTAGCAACGGGCTGATCGGCGTGATCGGCATTCTTCGATAGCAGTTTTTCAACCTGCTTGTAATCACCTTCCGCCAGTTTCATCAGCGCGCTTTGCGTGTGACGCTGCGCGCTGCGGCGTTTACGTCCCGTGAACCAACCGCGCGTACGTACGCCGGTGCGGAACACGCGGCGTAAAATCCATTCAATGAACAGAATCACCAGCAAACTAAGGATCAGGATGATCACCAAGCCGGTGACGCTGGTTTCCACGTTCCAGTTATCGGTCTGAATCAGCACGTAGCCCTGATGGCCGGCAATCATCGGCCCCAATACCACGCCTGCGATCAGCAGCAGGAAAAGCACCAATACTTTCAGCATGCTTAGCCTCCCTGTTGATCAGCCGGAACCGATGGCTGCGCCAGCAGGTTGCGCACGCGCGTCTGCATCAATTTTTCTAGCAGCGCCTGACTTTCCAGCGTATCCGGCACATCCATTGAGATGTTTTGCTGACTCAGCTCATCCAGTTGTGCGAGGAAAGCTTTGGTGGCAGCGTCGTTGGTGTCATACCAGGCGCGCACCCAGGTTGAGACCGCATCAATCGACTGTTTGTAGATTTCATCCTGATGACGTGGCACGGCCTGGGCGGCAATCAGCAGGCGTGAACGAATGTTTTCACGCAGGTAAACGTCCTGATTCGGTGCCAGCAGCGGCTGTGCGGTATTATCACGGCGGCGGATGGTGATGAAATCATCCATAAAGTTATGCCAGCTCTTCACCAGATTTTGACGCCATTCGTGCAGCGAGCTGGAAAGCTCTCCGCCATCGGCATCCATCGGTGAATCATCACTGTCATTGTCAGCCAGACGCAGATTATCGACGCCGTTCGACAACTGATTGAGTTTGAGGATGATGCCATCGTAATCGACCTGGCTCACCGTTGAGAGAGAACTGATGTCCTGCGTTAAAGCACGGCGCACATTCATCACGCTCGGGTCATTCATATCGGCCAGGCTGGTATCAGCGCTTTTCAACAGCGCGGCTGCTGTGGTGACATCCTGATCGCTCCACAGCTTGCGACCCGCCAGTTTCACGAGGTAGTCCGCTTGCGCCAGTAGCCAGGTGCGGGTGTCGTTGCCAGAAATCGTCGCGACTTTATCGCGCAGGGTCTCCAGCTCTTTGGCGCTGTTATCCTGCTGCGTTCGCGCTTCCTGCAACGCCGTATTCGCGGTATCCAGTTGTTGCGTCAGCTGCTGTTTGTCGCTGCCCAGTTGCTGCTGCAGGGCGCTCAACTGTTCACTCAGGTTCTGGTTTGTCTGAGCCTGTAAATCGGCCTGATGTTTCCCATTGAGGTAAAGTCCCGCGCCAATCGCCAGCGCAATCACGATCGCCACCGCGCTCAGTACTTTGCCATCGCTTTTTTTATCGCGAGGCTTTTTACCGTCTGGCGTGGGGGAAGTGTCCGCAGGGGTGGTTTCTTCAACCATGGCGGAGGAGGCTTTTTGTTCCGTCATTATGGCTCATCCCATTGTTAAGTTCAGCGTAACGCACGCAGCAGCGCATCGTTATCAGCACCATCGGCTACCTCAATATCCTGCCAGCCTAATTCGGCGGCCTGAGTAGCCAAACGTTCACTGACGACCACCAGTCGACAGTGCAATAACCATTCCCGACGATCAATTGGCGGAAACAGTGCAAAGAGTTGTTGTAACATCTCACCGCTGGTGACCACCAGCGTGGTAATCCCGCGATCGCGCCAGCGACGGCCTTCAATCGCGCCCTCATAATGCTTTTCACAACGTTGGTAGCACTCGCAGTATTCCACCTCGGCACCGCGTTCCAGCAGGGTTTCTGCCAGTAATTCACGGCCTGGGCTGCCGCGCAAAATCAGCGCACGCTTGCCATTAACCTGCTGCAGGCGGTTGAGCCGCACTAACTCTTCGCTGGTCTCCCGCGCATGAGGATAGTCTACTTTCAGATGACTGACGGTATGCAGTGCCAGCGCGGTGCTGCGCCCTATAGCATAGTAGTCGAGTGTTTCGGGCCAGCTGAGGGCACTTTGCTGAAGCGCCGGGTGGGCGAATAGCACCACCTGCTGTGACAGCAGAAACACCAGATCGCCCGGCCGTAAAGTCGCCAGCTTTTGTGGCAATTGTTGCAAATCGCGACCCGGCGTAAATTCAATCAGCGGTAGAGTCCACGCCAGTTTTCCCTGGGTTCGCAGACGCGAAACCAATTCACTGGCAGCGGGCTCCGGGCGGGTCACGAGAATGGTCATGCAGGCGTTTGCCCCTGATAAACGTCGCGCAGAATGTCGCGGGCGCCGCCATCCAGCAGCTCTTCTGCCAGGGAGATCCCCATTTGCACGGCGTTTTCGCGCGGACCACGGCGTTCACCTACCACCATTTGGTGGCCATCCGGTGAGCCGACTAAGCCACGCAGCCATAACTGATTGTCTTCCAATACGGCAAAGCTGCCGATGGGAACCTGACAACCGCCTTCAAGGCGTGTGTTCATCGCGCGTTCAGCGCGCACGCAAACATCGGTATCGGCGTGATTCAGCGCCTGCAACAAGGTGATCAGTTCGTGATCATCAAGACGGCATTCAATGCCGACGGCACCCTGGCCCACAGCGGGCAGCGAGATTTCAGCGGGCATCGCCTGACGAATACGGTCGTCGAGGTTTAAGCGCTTCAGGCCTGCCGCGGCAAGGATAATGGCGTCATATTCCCCGGCATCCAGCTTGCCAAGGCGGGTGCCCACATTACCACGCAAAGAGCGGATGATCAGATCAGGGCGACGCGCACTGAGCTGACACTGACGACGCAGACTGGACGTCCCCACAATCGCGCCCTGTGGCAGTTCATCGATGCTGTTATAAAGGTTGGAGACGAAGGCATCACGCGGGTCTTCACGCTCGCAGATGGTGACCAGACCCAAACCTTCCGGGAATTCCACCGGCACATCTTTCATGGAGTGCACGGCAAGATCGGCACGGTTTTCCAGCATTGCCAGTTCAAGTTCTTTGACAAACAGGCCTTTTCCACCGACTTTAGCCAGCGGTGTATCGAGGATGATGTCGCCTTTGGTGACCATTGGCACCAACTCAACCTGCACGCCCGGATGTGCTGCTATCAGGCGCTGTTGGACATATTGTGCCTGCCATAAAGCAAGGGGACTTTGTCTGGTAGCAATTCTGAAAATTTTGTTTAACATGCTGTTAACCATTTTGATCGTTCATCGATTATCCTATCATTGATAGGGGAATGCTGTCAGTTTCAACGGATTGAAAAGGCCTCGATGTCAGTTGTTACGCATTGTTGCGTCATTATCTGACGTCTAAGTCCGAAAAAGCAGGGCTACATGGGGAACGTGCTAAACTGTCATGTAGCGCAACTTTCTTTACGGTCAATCCTCCAGGTGTTAGATTGATCACGTTTCCAGCAATAATTTGCCCAACATCTTTATTATTAAGCGGCAGGTTTTGGAAACAGGGTGCTTAACACTGGGACAATCAGGCGAAACGTCTTGTACCTCTACATTGAGACACTGAAACAGAGACTGGATGCAATTAACCAGCTGCGCGTTGATCGCGCACTGGCTGCTATGGGACCTGCCTTCCAGCAAGTCTACAGTCTGTTGCCAACATTACTGCACTATCATCACCCGTTGATGCCCGGCTACCTTGAAGGTAGCGTTCCCCACGGCGTCAGCTTCTTCATGCCTGATGAAAACCAACAGCATCTGTTGCAACAGTTGGCAGGCGATCAGTCTCTGGATCTTAGTACTGCCGTCAAAGGTGAACGTCCGATTACCGGCATCTATTCGATGGGCAGTACCTCGTCTGTCGGTCAGAACAGCGTGTCCGATCTCGACATCTGGGTGTGCCACCAATCCTGGCTGGATAATGAAGAGCGCCTCAATCTGCAGCGCAAGTGTACGCTGTTGCAGAAATGGTGTGTGTCAATGGGTGTGGAAGTCAGTTTCTTCCTGATCGACGAGAACCGTTTCCGCCACAATGAGAGCGGCAGCCTCGGTGGTGAAGACTGCGGTTCAACCCAACATATTTTGCTGCTGGATGAGTTCTACCGTACCGCTGTGCGTATGGCGGGCAAACGCATCCTGTGGAACATGGTGCCCGGCGAAGAAGAGCATCATTACGACGATTACGTTATGTCACTCTATTCACAAGGCGTGTTGACGCCGAATGAGTGGCTGGATCTCGGCGGTCTCGGCACGCTGTCAGCCGAAGAGTACTTCGGGGCCAGCTTGTGGCAGCTGTACAAAAGCATCGATTCACCGTACAAAGCGGTGCTGAAAACCCTGCTGTTAGAAGCGTACAGCTGGGAATATCCGAACACGCAATTGCTGGCGATGGATATCAAACAGCGTCTGCACGATGGCGAAATTGTCTGCTTTGGCCTCGATCCCTACTGCATGATGCTGGAGCGCGTGACGCGCTATCTGACCAGCGTTGATGACATGGCGCGCCTTGATTTGGTGCGTCGATGTTTCTATTTAAAAGTGTGTGAGAAGCTCTCGAGTGACGATCACCACCATCACCGCTCAGGCTGGCGCCGCGAGATTCTTTCGCAGCTGGTGAAAGAGTGGGGTTGGGATGAAGAGAGAATTGCGGTACTGGATAACCGCGCCCAGTGGAAAATTGAGCGTGTGCGTGAAGCGCACAACGAGCTGCTGGATGCGATGATGCAGAGCTATCGCAACCTGATCCGTTTTGCCCGTCGTAACAATTTAAGCGTCAGTGCCAGCCCGCAGGATATCGGCGTGCTGACGCGTAAACTGTATGCCGCGTTTGAAGCGCTGCCGGGCAAAGTGACGCTGGTGAACCCACAGATTTCGCCTGACCTGTCGGAAGATAATCTGACCTTTATTCATGTGCCGGAAGGCCGCGCCAATCGCGCCGGTTGGTATCTTTACAACCAGTCGCCGGACATGAGTTCGATCATCAGCCATCAGCCGCTGGAATATAACCGCTACCTGAACAAGTTAGTGGCGTGGGCGTGGTTCAACGGTTTGCTGACCAGCAAAACGCGTTTGCATATGAAGGGCAACGAATTCTGCGATCTGCCGCGCTTGCAGGAGCTGGTCAACGATGTCTCGAGTCACTTCCCGCTGCGCGTAGCGGCACCGACGCCAAAAGCGTTGTACAGCCCGTGCGAAATTCGTCATCTGGCGATTATTGTCAATCTCGAACACGATCCGACCTCAGCCTTCCGCAATCAGGTGGTGCATTTCGATTTCCGTAAGCTGGATGTATTCAGCTTCGGCCAGCAGCAGCAGTGCCTGATTGGTAGCATTGATTTGCTGTACCGCAACTCGTGGAATGAAGTGCGTACGCTGCACTTCAGCGGTGAGCAGGCGATGATCGAAGCGCTGAAAACCATTCTCGGCAAAATGCATCAGGATGCTGCGCCGCCGGATACGGTGGAAGTGTTCTGCTATAGCCAGCATCTGCGCGGTTTAATTCGTACCCGCGTGCAGCAGCTGGTGTCTGAGTGTATTGAGTTGCGACTCTCCAGCACCCGTCAGGAGCCAGGCCGCTTCAAAGCGCTGCGCATGGCGGGTCAAACGTGGGGCTTGTTCTTCGAGCGCATGAGCGTATCGGTGCAGAAGCTGGAAAATGCGGTGGAGTTCTACGGCGCGATTTCCAACAACAAGTTGCACGGTTTGTCGATCAAAGTGGAGTCGAATCAGACGCCATTGCCGCCGGTGGTGAATGGCTATGCCAGCGAAGGCATCATTCAGTTCTTCTTTGAAGACACCAATGACGATCGCGGCTTCAACATCTATATCCTCGACGAAACCAATCGCGTTGAGGTTTATCACCATTGCGAAGGCAGTAAAGAAGAGCTGGTGCGTGACGTGAGCCGTTTTTACTCCTCGTCGCATGACCGCTTCACCTATGGCTCCAGCTTTATCAACTTCAACCTGCCACAGTTCTATCAGATTGTGCACGCGGGCGATCGCTTCCAGGTGATTCCGTTCCGCAGCCAGACGCTGACGCAGCTCTGTGCGACGCAGCCCGATAACGACAACGGCGATTTCCAGCCGCGCTACCAAATGCACTGATCCCGCCTGCGTTCGCGCGGTGGGATTGGCTTTTCCTCTGACATGCGCCCGGATTTGCGGGTATTTCCTGTTGCTTTTACAACGTCAACTGCGATGATAAGCAGCCAAGGCTTAAGGACAGGAAGAGCAGACAGAATGAGACACATGATAAGTCAGCTGGGTATGGCGCTGGCACTGGTCAGCCTCGCAGGTTGTGGCCTGAAAGGACCGCTGTATTTCCCGCCCAAAGATCAGCCGACGAAACAAAATCAGCAGGTCACCGAGCAGCAGCAAAAAGCGGCGCAGGATGCTGACGTTAACGGTTTGGTCACCAGTAAATCGGGTTCACAGGCGAACTAATCTCTATGAGTAATCCGGCGGAGCAGAAAATGCAGTTCTCGAAAATGCACGGTCTCGGCAACGATTTCATGGTTGTGGATGCCGTGACGCAAAACGTCTTTTTTTCGCCGGAACTGATTCGCCGCCTGGCGGATCGGCATCTGGGGATCGGTTTCGATCAGCTGCTGATCGTCGAACCGCCTTACGATCCGGATCTTGATTTTCATTATCGAATTTTCAACGCGGATGGCAGTGAAGTGGCCCAATGCGGCAACGGCGCGCGCTGTTTCGCCCGCTTCGTGCGCCTGAAAGGGCTGACCAATAAAAGCGACATCCGCGTAAGTACGCAAACCGGGCGCATGGTGCTGAGCGTGACCAGCGATGAGCTGGTACGCGTTAACATGGGTGAACCCAACTTCGATCCCCAGCAAGTGCCGCTGCGCGCCAATAAAGCGGAAAGTCTGTATCTGCAACGTGTTGCCGAGCAGACCGTGATGTTTGGTGCGGTATCCATGGGTAACCCGCACTGTGTGATTCAGGTTGAGAGTGTCAAAACGGCAGCCGTGGAAACACTGGGTCCGGTGCTGGAAAGCCATGAACGCTTCCCGGAACGCGTCAACGTGGGCTTTATGGAAGTGGTTAATCCTGAACACATTCGTCTGCGCGTGTATGAACGCGGCGCAGGTGAAACCCAGGCCTGTGGCAGCGGTGCCTGTGCGGCCGTTGCCTGCGGCATTCAGCAAGGCATTCTGGCGGAAAAAGTTCGCGTTGATTTGCCTGGCGGAACGCTGCATATCGCCTGGAAAGGGGCGGGTCAGCCGCTGTTTATGACCGGCCCAGCCACACACGTCTACGATGGGTTTATTCATCTATGAAAAATGTCGAAGAGCAAACCGACAGCGCGGTTTTGCTGGACGATCAGTCGGTTAGCGCCTTCCTGCGCCAGAACCCCGATTTCTTTATTCGCAATGCGCGCCAGGTCGAACAGATGATGGTGCCGCACCCGGTGCGCGGCAGTGTGTCGCTGGTGGAGTGGCACATGGCGCGTCAGCGCAACCACATCCAGCAACTGGAAGAGGAAATCACGCTGTTGATGGAGCAGGCCACGGCCAACCATCAACTGTTTGATCGCCTGCTGGGGTTGCAAGGCCATCTTGCCGCGGCGGACAGCTTGCAGGAAATGTTAACGCGTCTGCACCGTTGGGCGCGTGAGTTGGGTCTGGCCGGAGCCCATGTGCGGGTGTTCAACGACCACTGGCACATCGGCGCACCTTCTGATTTCACCCAGTTGGGTCTTTCTCGTCAGGCTTTTGAGCCGCTGCGGATTCAACGTTTTGGTGCTGAACATCATTACCTTGGCAGCCTGAATGGCCCGGAGTTACTGCTGTTGTTGCCACAGGCGAAAGCCATCGGGTCGGTGGCGATGTCGCTGATGGGCGAACGGGGTGAACTTGGTGTGCTGATTTTCAGCAGCCGCGATAACCAGCACTATCAAGCGGGCATGGGCACCTTACTGTTGCAGCATCTGGCGCAAATGCTGCCGGATCTGCTGTCTCGCTGGATTGAACGCGCATGAGTGACGTCAGCCCGTTGCAGCCTGCCGTTGAGGGCTTTCTGCGTTATCTGAAAGTCGAACGCCAGCTCAGCCCGTTGACGCAAAAGAATTACACCCGCCAGTTGCAGACGATGACCGCGATGGCCGATGAGATGAAGATCGTCTCATGGGCACAACTGGAGCCCGCACAGGTTCGCCAACTGGCGGCGCGCAGCCGTCGTGCCGGATTAGGGCCCAGCAGCCTGGCACTGCGCATGTCGGCGCTACGCAGTTTTCTCGACTGGCAGGTCAGCCAGGGGATGTTAAGCGCCAATCCGGCCAAAGGCATCTCTACGCCGCGCAATGCCCGCCATCTGCCAAAAAATATGGATGTTGACGAGGTTAACCAGCTGCTGGAAATCGACCTGAACGATCCGCTGGCGGTGCGCGACCGAGCGATGCTGGAAACCATGTACGGCGGCGGTTTACGCTTGTCGGAGCTGGTGGGCATGGATTGTCGTCATGTCGATCTCGACGCCGGTGAAGTGTGGGTGCTGGGGAAAGGCAGCAAAGAACGACGTGTGCCGATTGGTGGCACGGCGGTGACCTGGCTGAAACATTGGTTGCCACTGCGTGATAGCTTCGCGCCGCAGGATGACGCCGTGTTTGTCTCCAGTCGCGGCACGCGCATATCGGCGCGTAACGTGCAAAAGCGTTTTGCCGAGTGGGGCATTAAGCAGGGCGTGGCCAACCATATTCATCCGCATAAACTGCGTCACTCTTTTGCTACCCATTTGCTTGAATCGAGTGGCGATCTGCGCGCGGTGCAGGAACTGCTCGGCCACGCCAATCTGTCGACCACGCAAATCTATACCCATCTCGATTTCCAGCATCTGGCGACCGTGTATGACGCGGCACATCCACGTGCTAAACGAGGAAAGTCTGAATGAAGTTCTACCGCCCGCTGGGCCCGATCAAAGCGATCACTTTCGATCTCGACGATACGCTGTATGACAACCATCCCGTGATCCTTAAAACCACCGCCGAATCCCACGCTGCATTGCAGGCCTTTCATCCGGCATTGCGTGAATTCACCCCCGCTGATTATCAGGCGCTGCGCGACGAATTGCTGGTGCGTGAGCCGGAAATTTATCACGACGTGTCTGAGTGGCGTCGCCGCTCGGTCGAGTTGGCAATGATCAATATCGGCTTATCCGCTGCTGAAGCCCGCGCCGGTGCCAGTGAAGTGATGGGTGTGTTCCACCAGTGGCGCAGCGAAGTCGAGATGCCAGATGAGACGCATCAAACGCTGAAGTGGTTGGGCGAGCGCGTGCCGCTGGTGGCGATCACCAACGGCAACGCCTGTCCGGAAAAGCTGGGGATTAATCACTACTTCCAGTTCGCCCTGCGCGCTGGCCCGCACGGTCGCGCTAAGCCGTGGCAGGATATGTACCAGCTGGCGGCCGAGCGTTTGAACATCGCACCTGAGCATATTCTGCACGTGGGCGACGATCTTACCACCGATGTGGTCGGCTCATTAAATGCGGGCATGCAAGCCTGCTGGATCAATCTGCGTGATGGCAACCTGATGAAAATTGACGATGCGCGTTTGCTGCCGCACGTCGAAATTCATCAGTTGGCATCGCTGACCTCGCTGCTATAATGCTGTATGTTCATCCAGCTAATGGCTGGATGATACGGGCATTGTCTGACGCACAAATCGTAGCGGCACCCTTCATCCTGCGATGAATAGCACCGCTATACAGGGTGCGTTGCTTGAATGCTGAGAAACGGCATTTCTCAATACTCCTTTTAATACTTTGGCAAAACGGTGCTTATGGACGTTTCTGATCTGCTTAACGGCTTAAATGACAAACAGCGCGAGGCGGT
Source organism: Pantoea sp. BL1 (assembly GCF_000963985.1). Lineage (NCBI taxonomy): Bacteria > Pseudomonadati > Pseudomonadota > Gammaproteobacteria > Enterobacterales > Erwiniaceae > Pantoea > Pantoea sp. BL1. Next base: position 11,320 of record NZ_JZRH01000038.1, read on the forward strand.
CGCCGCGCCGCGCAGCAATTTGCTGGTGCTGGCCGGTGCAGGCAGTGGCAAAACCAGGGTACTGGTGCACCGTATTGCCTGGCTGCTGTCGGTAGAGAATTGCTCGCCTTACTCAATCATGGCGGTGACCTTTACCAACAAAGCGGCAGCAGAAATGCGCCATCGTATCGATCAGCTGATCGGCACCAGTCAGGGTGGCATGTGGATTGGTACGTTCCACGGACTGGCGCACCGTTTGCTGCGTGCGCATCATCTTGATGCCAATTTGCCGCAGGATTTCCAGATTCTCGATAGCGACGATCAGCTTCGCTTGCTCAAGCGTCTGATCAAAGCCATGAACCTCGATGAGAAGCAGTGGCCTGCACGCCAGGGCATGTGGTACATCAACGGCAAAAAGGATGAAGGGCTGCGTCCTAAGCACATCGAAAGCTACGGCAACCCGGTGGAGCAAACCTGGCTGCGCATTTATCAGGCCTATCAGGAGGCTTGCGATCGCGCGGGCTTAGTGGATTTTGCTGAACTGCTGCTGCGTGCGCATGAGCTGTGGCTGAATAAGCCGCATATCCTGAATCACTACCGCGAGCGTTTCAGCAACGTGTTGGTGGACGAATTCCAGGATACGAACAACATCCAGTACGCGTGGATCCGTATGCTGGCCGGTGATACCGGTCGTGTGATTATCGTCGGTGATGACGACCAGTCGATTTACGGCTGGCGTGGCGCGCAGGTCGAGAACATCCAGCGCTTCCTGCAGGATTTCCCTGGTGCGGAAACCATTCGCCTGGAGCAAAACTACCGCTCGACCAATAACATCCTGAAAGCGGCTAACACGCTGATCGCCAATAACAATGGCCGTCTCGGTAAAGAGCTGTGGACCGATGGCAGTGACGGCGAAAAGATTTCCCTCTACTGCGCGTTTAACGAATTAGACGAAGCTCGCTTCGTGGTAAACCGCATCAAAACCTGGCATGAGAACGGCAACGCGCTGCAGGATTGCGCCATTCTCTATCGCAGCAACGCCCAGTCGCGCGTGCTGGAGGAGGCGCTGTTGCAAGGCAGCATGCCGTACCGTATTTACGGCGGCATGCGCTTCTTCGAACGCCAGGAGATTAAGGATGCGCTGGCGTATCTGCGCCTGATGGCGAACCGCAATGACGATGCCGCGTTCGAGCGCGTGGTGAACACGCCGGTGCGCGGCGTGGGCGATCGCACATTGGATGTGGTGCGCCAGACCGCGCGCGAACAGCAATTAACGCTGTGGCAAGCGACGCGTGAATTGCTGCAAAACAAAGCCCTGGCGGGACGTGCAGCCTCGGCGCTGCAGCGCTTCTGCGAGCTGGTGGATTCCCTGGCCACGGAAACCGCCGATATGCCGCTGCACGTGCAGACCGATCGCGTGATCAAGGATTCCGGCCTGTGGATCATGTACGAGCAGGAAAAGGGCGAGAAAGGCCAGGCGCGTATCGAAAACTTAGAGGAACTGGTGACCGCCACGCGCCAGTTCAGTTATCAGGACGAAGACGAAGATTTGATGCCGCTGCAGGCGTTTCTGTCGCATGCTGCGCTGGAAGCCGGTGAAGGTCAGGCCGATAAATGGCAAGACGCAGTACAACTGATGACCATGCACTCGGCGAAAGGTCTTGAGTTCACCCAGGTGTTTATCGTGGGTATGGAGGAGGGGATGTTCCCGAGCCAGATGTCGCTGGATGAAGGCGGGCGTCTGGAGGAGGAGCGTCGTCTTGCCTACGTTGGCGTCACGCGCGCGATGGAAAAACTCACGCTGACCTACGCCGAAACTCGTCGCCTTTATGGTAAAGAAGTGTATCACCGTCCATCGCGCTTTATCGGCGAATTGCCGGAGGAGTGCGTCGAGGAAGTCCGTCTGCGCGCCAGCGTGAGCCGTCCGGTGAGCCATCAGCGCATGGGTACCCCGATCGCGGAAAACGACAGTGGTTTCGCGCTCGGTCAGCGTGTGCGCCATGCCAAATTCGGCGAAGGCACCATCATTAACCTGGAAGGCAGCGGCGAACACAGCCGCTTGCAGGTGGCGTTTCAGGGCCAGGGTATCAAGTGGCTGGTGGCGGCTTACGCGCGTCTGGAAACGGTGTAGCGCCGTTGCGTTACCTTGACGACTTTTTCGTCTCAGCGTAACATGCGCGCACTATTATCATGAGAGGACAATGCCTTGGACGCGCCCAGTCGATGCTGGCTCAACCGCCTGTTTAGCAGGAATAACATCTAAGGCTACCTCAATACGCGGGTAGCCTTAGCGGTTATCAGCGACCTCCCTTTACACTCTCGTCGCACGAGTCAGCACTGATTTACCCTTGAAGCGAAAGTTTCCGCGTTCAGGCTTTGCCGTGCCCGTTTTGCCTTTGGCTTGACGGTGTGCCGCCTTGTCCCATTAAGTCTGCAATGGGGAGTATTGCTATGCTGAGCGCTTTTAAACTCGAACGCGATCGCCTGACGCGCATCGAACTGGAAGACAACAACGACACACTCAACACCTCGGTGTGGGTCGATTTAATCGAGCCCGACGACACTGAACGTGATCGTGTGCAATCCGAGCTGGGTCAAAGCCTGGCGACACGTCCAGAGCTGGAAGACATCGAGGCCTCCGCACGTTTCTTCGAAGATGAAGATGGCCTGCACATTCACTCCTTCTTCTTCTTTGAAGATGCGGAAGACCATGCTGGCAACTCCACCGTGGCATTCACCATCCGTGAAGATCGCCTCTATACATTACGCGAGCGCGAGCTGCCGGCTTTCCGTCTCTATCGTATGCGTGCCCGCAACCAGACGCTGACCGATGGCAACGCCTACGAGCTGTTGCTGGATCTGTTTGAGACGAAAATCGAACAGCTGGCGGATGAGATCGAGAACATCTACAGCGCGCTGGAAAAACTCAGCCGCGTGATCATGGAAGGGCAACAGGGCGAAGAGTACGATCAGGCGCTGTCGCGTCTGGCGGAGCTGGAAGATATCGGCTGGAAAGTGCGTTTGTGTCTGATGGATACCCAACGCGCGCTGAACTTCCTGGTGCGTAAAGCCCGTCTGCCAGGCAATCAGCTGGAGCAGGCGCGTGAAATCCTGCGCGATATCGAATCCCTACTGCCGCATAACGAATCGCTGTTCCAGAAGGTGAACTTCCTGATGCAGGCAGCAATGGGCTTTATCAACATCGAGCAGAACCGCATCATCAAGATCTTCTCGGTGGTGTCGGTGGTGTTCCTGCCACCCACGCTGGTGGCATCCAGCTACGGGATGAACTTCGAGTTTATGCCTGAGCTGAAGTGGAGTTTTGGTTATCCTGGCGCGATTACCCTGATGATCCTCGCCGGTCTGGCGCCGTACCTCTATTTCAAACGGAAAAACTGGTTGTAATAACACGGCCAGACAGGTTTTACCGATTTCGTAGCGGCGCGATTTATCGCGTTTATCTGAAGCGACAATGCTGCTAACAGATGCGTAACAAATTGCGCCGCGACAAAACTGGCATGGTTTAACTTTTCTGCGTAGGCTGTTGTCACTTCTCACTTTCTGATTTCCACCCTATGGCGCGTCTTTCTTTGCGACAGCAGTGGACCATTCTGCTGATTGCTTCGTTAGTACTGGGGATCATTCTCCAGCTGTTTCACCTTCCTGCTGCACTGCTTTTAGGTCCGATGATCGTCGGAACCGTCATGGGCCTTTCTGGCGCGACCCTCCGCATCGACAAACGTTTGTTTGTGCTCGCACAAGCGGTGTTGGGGTGCATGATCGGGCAAACGCTGTCACCGGCTATTCTCTCACCGCTGTTAGCGGATTGGCCGGTGGTGCTGGCGGTATTGGTGCTTACGCTGGCGGCCAGCGGTTTGTCGGGTTTTCTACTGGTGCGCTTTAGCAACCTTCCAGGGCCAACCGGTGCTTGGGGATCGTCGCCTGGCGGCGCTTCTGCGATGGTGGCGATGGCCGGTGATTTCGGTGCGGACGTGCGCTTAGTGGCGTTTATGCAGTATCTGCGCGTGCTGTTTGTGGCGACTGCAGCCGCGGTGGTGGCGCGCATTGGGCTGGGCACCAACGGTGGTGCCGTGGAGCTGGTATGGTTCCCTGCCTTACAAAGCAGCTTCATCCTGACATTGGTGGTGATGCTCGCGGGCGCCTGGCTGGGACAAAAACTGCGTATCCCTTCAGGTGCGCTGCTGCTGCCCGCGCTGATTGGTGCGACGCTGCACGGCACCGATGTCGCCACTTTGCAGGTGCCGGAGTGGTTGCTGGCGCTGGCCTATGCGTTGATTGGCTGGAGCGTGGGCTTGCGCTTTACGCGCCCGATCTTCCTGCTGGCGCTGCGCACCCTGCCGCAAATGCTGGTGTCGATTTTCGGCTTGATGTTGCTGTGTGGTGGATTGGCGTGGATGCTGACGCAGGTGTTGCACGTCGATCTGATGACGGCGTATCTGGCAACCAGCCCGGGCGGGCTGGATACCGTGGCGATTATTGCGGCGGGCAGCCGGGTCGATATCGCATTTGTGATGGCATTGCAGACATTACGCCTGTTCACCATCTTGCTGACCGGCCCGGCTATCGCACGCTTTATCTCACGTTACGCGCACGCGGGTGCGAGCTGAAAACGCGACTGCATCAACGATAAACACGGCGAGCGCCAGCCAGATGAAGCCGAAGGTGACCATCTTGTCTGGCGTCAGACTTTCGCCGTAGAACACCACCGCGAGCAGGAACATCAGCGTGGGGCCGAGATACTGGAAGAAGCCCACGGTCGACAAACGCAGGCGTGCACAGGCGGCGGCAAACAGCATCAGTGGAATCGTGGTGATGATGCCTGCGGCAATCAACTTCAGGTTGAGGCTAAGTGGATTGGCGCTGAGGTGGCTGGTGGCGCTGTCAGCAAAGCCAAACAAGTAGATGGCCGCCAGCGGAAACAGCCACGCGGTCTCGATCAGCATGCCGCTCTGCGCATCCACCTGAATTTTCTTTCTCAACAAACCATAGACGGCAAAACTCAGCGCCAGGCCAAGGCCAATAATCGGCAGCGAGCCAAATTGCCATAGCTGCACCAGCACGCCGAGTGTTGCCAGTAAAACCGCCAGCCACTGCAGGCGGCGGAAGCGCTCGCGCAGGAACAGCATGCCAAACACCACGTTGATCAGCGGGTTGATAAAGTAGCCGAGGCTGGCTTCCAGCATATGCTGATTATTCACTGCCCAGATAAACAGCAGCCAGTTGCCGCCAATGGTGACGGCAGTGACGGCCAGCAACAGCACTTTCTTTGGCTGAGCGAGCACCGGGCGCACCTGCTGCCAGCTACGGCTCAGGGTAATCAGTACCAGCATAAACAGTGCCGACCAAATCACGCGATGCATCATGATTTCTGTCGGTGGAACTTCCTTCACCAGCTTGAAGTAGGCTGGCGCAATGCCCCAGATAAAGTAAGCGCCGAGCGCATAACCTATGCCCTGACGCGTTTGTTGCGTATCCATCATGCTTTCCAAAAAAGGTCATTAGCCAATCAAATAGGTTGCGGTTGCTGTGGCGATATAATCGCCCTGCTGGTTGTGCAGTTCCACTCGCGCCACCGCCACTTTATTACCGGCGCGCAGCAGGCTGCTGGTGGCGACAAAGCGATCGCCGCGTCCAGGGCGTAAATAGTCAACGCGTATATCGATAGTGCCCATGCGCGACAGACGCTGACGCAGATCCTCTTCGCTGATGCTCTCCTGACGCGACAGCGCATGACTGACGCACACCAGACCGGCGGCGACATCCAGCACTGAGGCAATCACGCCGCCGTGCAAAATCTGCTGCGCCGCATTACCGACCAGCATGGTTTTGTTGGCAAAGCCCAACTCGGCGTAATCCGCTTCGAGTCGATCCAGCTCTAAACCCAGCGCCTGATTGAAGGGCATATGATAAACAAAGATTTCGCCAATCAGGCGGCGAGCTTCCTGCTGTGACAGCAACGGGGATGACATGTTTTCTGCCTTAAGATGTTAAAGAGTTGTGTATATTATGCCGCGTTCGCGCGGCTTTCCAGTTTCAGAAATCGGCACTGATCAACCTGTGTCTTTGCGTGTAGAATGGCGTGCTTTTTGAACATTGCCCTAATAATGACAACACGCAGTTCCTGGAGAATGTTATGCGTAAGCTATACGCGTTGCTGGCCGCAGCTTTGATGATACCTGCGCTGGCACAGGCTGATGAAGCCACCATAAAAGAGGTGCATGACGCCCCGGCAGTGAAGGGCAGTATTATTGCGAACCTGTTGGAAAAACACGATAACCCGTTCGTGCTTTATCCTTACGAAAACAACTATTTGCTCTACACCTACACCAGTGACATGAACAAAGAGGCGATCTCTTCGTACAACTGGGCTGACAAAGCAAAAAACGATGAAGTAAAATTCCAGCTCAGCCTGGCGTTCCCACTGTGGCGTGGCATTCTGGGTGATAACTCGGTGTTGGCCGCGTCTTATACGCAGCGCTCGTGGTGGCAGCTCTCCAACCGTGGTGCGTCATCGCCGTTCCGTGAAACCAACTATGAGCCGCAGATTTTCCTCGGCTGGGCAACGGATTACACTTTTGCCGGCTGGACTCTGCGCGACATCGAAACCGGCCTTAACCACGAGTCTAACGGACGTAGCGATCCGACATCACGCAGCTGGAACCGCGTCTATGCGCGCCTGATGGCGCAGAACGGTAACTTCCTTGCGGAAATCAAACCGTGGTATCGCATTCCAGAAAATGAAAATAACGATGATAACCCCGACATTACCAAGTACATGGGCTACTATCGCGCCAAGCTCGGTTATGAAATGGGTGAAAGTATCTTTAGCGTGGAAGGCAACTACAACTGGAACAGCGGCTATGGCGGCGCGACTTTCGCCTGGAGCTATCCTATCTCTGAGCATGTGCGCTTTTACACCCAGCTGTTCAGCGGGTATGGTGAATCGCTTATCGACTATAACCATCGTCAAACCCGTTTTGGCGTGGGTGTAACACTTAACGATCTGTTCTAACCAGTCAGAAAAACAGGATTACCGTGGCAACATCGGCAGTGCTTAATCAGGAAATGCTGGCGCAGCAGGTATTACAAGATACCTTCGGCTACCAGCAATTTCGCCCCGGTCAGCAAACCATCATCGAAACCGCGCTCGCAGGGCGTGATTGTCTGGTGGTGATGCCGACCGGTGGCGGCAAATCGCTGTGCTATCAAATCCCGGCGCTGGTGCGCGAGGGGCTGACGCTGGTGGTTTCACCGCTGATATCACTGATGAAGGATCAGGTCGATCAATTGCTGGCCAACGGCGTGGCAGCGGCGTGCCTCAACTCGACGCAGACGCGTGAGCAGCAGCAACAGGTCTTTGCGGATTGTCGCACCGGTAAGCTGAAGCTGCTGTATATTGCGCCTGAACGTCTGATGATGGATAACTTCCTCGACAGCCTGCACCAGTGGAATCCGGTGATGCTGGCGGTGGATGAGGCGCACTGTATCTCGCAATGGGGCCATGATTTCCGCCCGGAGTATGGCTCGATTGGTCAACTGCGTCAGCGTTTCCCGGATCTGCCGGTGATGGCGCTGACGGCAACCGCTGACGAAACCACGCGTAATGACATCGCTCATCTGTTGCAGATGGACGATCCGCTGATTCAAATCAGCAGCTTTGACCGCCCGAATATTCGCTACACGCTGGTGGAAAAATTTAAACCGACCGACCAGCTGTTGCGCTATGTACAGGAGCAGCGGGGTAAAAGTGGCATTATTTACTGTAACAGCCGTGCCAAAGTGGAAGACACTGCCGCGCGTCTGCAAAGCCGTGGGCTGAGTGTCGGCGCGTATCACGCCGGTATCGACAGCGCCCAGCGCGCGCACGTGCAGGAAGCCTTCCAGCGTGATGACCTGCAAATTGTGGTTGCCACCGTGGCATTTGGTATGGGCATCAACAAGCCTAATGTGCGCTTCGTGGTGCACTTTGATATTCCGCGCAATATCGAATCCTACTATCAGGAAACCGGTCGCGCCGGGCGTGATGGCCTGCCCGCCGAAGCGATGATGCTTTACGATCCAGCGGATATGGCGTGGTTACGTAAATGTCTGGAAGAGAAAGCGCCCGGCCCGTTACAGGATATTGAGCGTCACAAGCTCAATGCGATGGGCGCGTTTGCCGAAGCGCAAACCTGCCGTCGTTTAGTGCTGCTCAACTACTTTGGTGAAGGGCGTCAGCAGCAGTGCGGCAACTGCGATATCTGCCTTGATCCTCCACGTCGATATGATGGTTTAGTGGAAGCGCAGAAGGCGCTTTCCAGCATTTATCGTACCGGCCAGCGCTTTGGTATGGGCTATATTGTCGACGTGCTGCGCGGTTCCACCAACCATCGCATTCGCGATAACGGGCACGATAAATTGCCGGTGTACGGCATCGGCCGTGAGCAGAGTCAGGAGCATTGGGTCAGCGTGCTGCGTCAGCTGATCCATCTTGGTATGGTGACGCAAAATATTGCCATGCACTCCGCTTTACAGCTCACGGAAGCGGCGCGTCCGGTATTGCGTGCCGAAGTGCCATTGATGCTGGCGGTACCGCGCATCGTCACGGTGAAGAGCCGCAGCAGCTCGCCAAAAGTGCACAGTGGCAATTACGATCGCACCTTGTTTGGCAAGCTGCGCAAATTGCGTAAGGCGATTGCCGACGAATTTAACATTCCGCCATACGTGGTGTTTAACGATGCCACATTAATTGAGATGGCGGAGCAAATGCCGATTACCGCGTCAGAAATGTTGAGCGTGAACGGTGTCGGTCATCGCAAGCTGGAACGTTTTGGTAAACCGTTCCTGGTGATGATCAAAGAGCATGTCGATGAAGAGTAAAGGAAAGAAACCATGTTGATGTTATTCGCCACCGTCGCGCTTGTGCATCTGGTTGCGCTAATGAGCCCAGGCCCGGACTTCTTCTTTGTGTCGCAAACGGCGGCCAGCCGCTCGCGCAAAGAGGCGATGATGGGCGTGTTGGGTATTACGTTGGGGATCGTCATCTGGGCGGGCGTGGCGCTGATGGGCCTGCATCTGATCCTGCAGAAAATGGCCTGGCTGCATGAAATCATCATGGTGGGCGGTGGTTTGTACTTGCTGTGGATGGGCTGGCAGTTGCTGCGCTCAGCTCGTCAGCAGCACAAAGCCCCACAGGTTAATGCGCCGGTGGTGGAACTGCCAAAGAAAGGTATGAGTTTCCTGAAAGGTTTTCTGACTAATCTGTCGAACCCGAAAGCGATTATCTACTTCGGCAGTGTGTTTTCACTGTTTGTCGGCAATGATGTGGGTGCGATGGAGCGCTGGGGCCTGTTCATGCTGATCGTGGGTGAAACCTTTGCCTGGTTTACGCTGGTGGCGGCGATCTTCGCGCTGCCGTGGATGCGGGATAAGTATCAGCGTATGGCGAAGTGGGTTGATGGCATGGCGGGTGTGCTATTTGCCGGATTTGGCATTCACCTGATTATTTCTCGTTAAATCTATTTTCCCTGCCATTTCGGCACCGGGCAGAGCTCGCCCCTCACGTACCTCGGGTACGTTCCGGGGACTGTGCGGCTTGCCGGCGCCGAACTGGCTGCACCACCGACGATTTACCCTCGGTGTGACTGATTGCAAAACCTCTTACGCGATTCTGCGCGCACTTGCCAGCAAGGCTCCGACAGCCATAAACAAGCCACCAAAGGTGCGGTTCATCAGCTTCATCTGTTTTGGCCCTTTAATCCAGCCCGCAATGCGTGTTGCCAGCGTGGCATAACCAATCATCACAATGATATCAACCACGATGGTGGTGACACCGAGCACCAGATACTGCATGAGCTGCGGCTGGTGTGGCTGAATGAATTGCGGGAACAGCGCGGCGAGAAACACGATGCTTTTCGGGTTGGTAAGATTTACCAGGATAGCGCGTTTGAACAAACGACGACGCGGCATCGCTTTCGCCACGGCATCCAAATCAATACCGCCTGCGGAACGCCATTGCTGAATCCCAAGCCACACCAAATACGCGGCACCTGCCCACTTCAGTACTTCAAAGGCCATGATCGATTGTGAAAATAGCGCCCCCAAACCGGCGCCGACCAGCACGATGTGAATCGCCAGACCCAGCTGTAAGCCAGTGATGGAAGCGGCCGCGCCGCGATAGCCATGGCTAATGCCGGTGCTCATGGTGTTGATTGCACCAGAACCGGGTGAAAGACTGAGGATAGTTGTGGTCAACAGGTAGGTTAACCACCATTCAATGGTCATGTGTGACATTCCCTGAAGTGAACGAAGTGTGACACAATACGCCAGAATATCGCGGTGCGCTATGGCGTACAGGCGCGCGATGAGGCTTTTTTTCAGGGGGACGGATGCAGCATCACAAACAGAGTTGGCTCGGGCGTGAGAAAGGCTTTTCAGCCTTTGCTACGGGTCCGCTGCTCGACTTCTGGCGACGTCGTGAGGAGTGTGAATTTACCGGCGTCGGTAACCTGAAGATTCGCTATGTTCGTTTCACCTCACCGCAACATCGCCGTGTCATCCTGATTGTGCCCGGCCGCATCGAAAGCTATATCAAATACCCGGAACTGGCTTACGATCTGTATCACTGCGGCTATGACGTGGTGATAATTGACCATCGCGGGCAGGGCCGTTCCGATCGCTTGCTGGCGGATTCTCATCGCGGGCATGTGGTGGAATTCAACCATTACGTTGACGATCTGGAAACGCTGTATCTGAAAGAGATAGTCAGCAACCATTATCAGCAACGCTACGTGCTGGCCCATTCGATGGGCGGCGCAATTTTGGCACTGTTTTTAGCGCGCCAGCCGCAGGCATTCCATGCGGCGGTATTCTCGGCACCGATGTTTGGCATTGTGTTGCCGTTGCCCGACTGGATGGCGTACCCGATTTTAGACTGGGCGGAAAAACTGCCGGCAATCCGCGAACGCTATGCGCTCGGCACCGGCCGCTGGCGGGCCAGCCCGTTTGGCATTAATCGCCTGACGCACAGTCGTGAACGCTATCGGCGCAACCTGCGTTTTTACGCCGACGATCCGGGGTTGCGTGTGGGAGGGCCGACCTATCATTGGGTGCGTGAAGGCGTCTATGCCGGACGCAGCATCATCAGTCAGGCGGCGAAAATTACCACACCGGCGCTGGTGTTACAGGCCAGCGAAGACGATGTGGTGGATAACCGCGCACAAGATATTTTTTGTACGGCGATGGCCGATGCGGGACATCCCTGCGAAGGAACCGTGCCGTATGTGATTCAAGGCGCGCGTCACGAGATTTTGTTCGAAACAGACGCCATGCGCGCTGAAGCGCTTAACCTGGTGGTCGATTTTTTCGAGCGCCACGTTTAACTCATTTTCCGACATCAATACCAGAGGTTTACATGTACCACATCGTCGCATCCGACCTGGATGGCACGCTGCTCTCACCGGAACACCGCCTGACACCTTTTGCTCGCACCACGCTGCAGGAACTGGTGGCGCAAGATGTTCACTTCGTTTTCGCCACCGGTCGTCACTATATCGACGTGGGCCAGATGCGCGATAACCTCGGCATTCCGGCGTACATGATCACCTCTAACGGTGCTCGTGTGCACAATGCAGCAGGTGAACTGGTGTTTAGCCATAACCTCGATGCCGATATCGCCAGCGAGCTCTACGGTCTGCAGTATCACGATGAGCATATCCTGACACACGTGTATCGCGACGATGAGTGGTATATGAGCCGCCATCGCCCGGAGGAACAGGACTACTTCCGCGAGTCGGTGTTTAACTATCAGGTGTACCAGCCAGGCATGCTGGAAACCGACGGTATCAGCAAGGTGTTCTTTACCTGTGACGATCCTGAGCGTCTGGCGCCACTGGAACTGGCGATTGAAGCGCGCTGGGGCGATCGCGTGAATGTCAGTTTCTCACTGCCGACCTGTCTGGAAGTGATGGCGGGTGGTGTATCGAAAGGGCATGCACTGGAAGCCGTAGCCAAACAACTCGGATACTCATTGAAAGAGTGCATCGCTTTTGGCGATGGCATGAATGACGTGGAAATGCTGAGCATGGCGGGTAAAGGCTGCATTATGCGCAATGCGCACCAGCGCCTGAAAGATACGCTGCCAACGTTAGAAGTGATTGGCAGCAATGCTGAAGATGCGGTGCCGCATACGCTGCGCAAGCTGTTCCTTGCTTAAAAAAATGGGCCGGAATCACCGGCCCATTCTCGTTATGCCATCTGCTTCTTGTGCTTATGTTCGCTGATCATGGTGAGCAGCAGTAAAATCACGGCTAACACCGATCCGGCAATCATCACCATGAAGCCACCATCCCAGCCGAAGTAATCCACGGTGTAACCGACAATCGCACTGGCTGCCACCGATCCGCCAAGATAACCAAACAAACCGGTAAAGCCCGCGGCAGTACCAGCGGCTTTTTTCGGCGCCAGCTCCAGCGCGTGCAGACCAATCAGCATCACCGGGCCGTAAATCAGGAAACCAATGAAGATCATGCACAGCATATCGATACCTGGATTGCCTGGCGGGTTAAGCCAGTACACCACCGTCGCGATGGTCACCAGCGTCATAAAGAACACGCCGGTCGCGCCACGATTGCCTCGGAACACCTTGTCCGACATCCAGCCGCACAGCAGGGTGCCGGGAATGCCTGCATATTCATAGAAGAAGTAAGCCCACGAAGATTTATCCAGCGTGAAGTGCTTCACCTCTTTCAGGTAAGTGGGTGACCAGTCGAGAATGCCGTAACGCAGCAGGTAGACAAACACGTTAGCCAGCGCGATATACCACAGCAGCTTATTGGGCAGGATGTACTGCATGAAAATCTGCTTTGCCGTTAACTCCTGCTCGTGGTTGTCGTTGTAATCGGGCGGGTAGTCGTTCTTGTAAGCTTCAATCGGTGGCAGGCCACAAGACTGCGGCGTATCGCGCATCAGGGCAAAGGCAATAATGGCGATGAGGATGGCACCAAACGCCGGCATATAGAGTGCGGCTTTCCAGTCGTTAAACCACGCCATACCCAGCAGGAACAGCAGTGGGGGAATGCCGCCGCCCACGTTATGGGCGCAGTTCCACACCGAGACAATCCCGCCGCGCTCCTTCTGTGACCACCAGTGCACCATGGTGCGCCCGCATGGCGGCCAACCCATACCCTGAAACCAACCGCACAGGAACAGCAGCACAAACATCACCATGATGCTGGAGGTGGCCCACGGCACAAAACCCATAAAGAGCATCACCGCAGCCGCCAGAATCAGTCCGGCAGGTAAAAAGACGCGCGGATTTGAACGGTCAGAGACGGAACCCATGATGAACTTGGAAAAACCGTAGGCGATGGAGATTCCGGACAGCGCAAAGCCAAGATCGCCACGCGAAAAGCCCTGCTCAACTAAATAGGGCATCGCCAGCGCAAAGTTTTTACGGACCAGGTAATAGGCGGCATAGCCAAAGAAAATGCCGATGAAGATTTGCCAGCGTAGCCGACGATAAAGCGGATCGACACGATCGTCAGCGACTTGCGGCTGATGCGGTGCCGGTTTGAAGATACTCAACATGAATGTGGCCCTCCAGGGCGCGATATTTTTATAAATTCCCAGCAGGTTGGGTCAAATCCCTCTGGCGTAACAACAAAACCAAAGTTCCATTTCGCGCAAAGGATAGTGATGGTTACGCTACGTTACTGTGATGTGTGACACAATTGTTACAGTTTGATGACATTAAAGAGCGATATAAACCAGAAAATGTTGGTATTCGCGCATGAAGCGTCGGGGTTTTTGGGGTTGGGAGGGAAATCCGTTGCTGCGTCGAATGACATTCACTGCATCCGCAATCCGCGAGCTGATTTCGGCAGTGGACCTCATCTCAATGAGTGGCGGGGATCTGGCGATTTATTTGATTTTAATTTGACCACTCGTCAACCAGAAATTTCAGCCCGTCCACGACAGTTTGTTTACACTAGCGCCACTGTTCATTTTGGGATCAATACCGTGCTGTTACTGATCGTTACCACCATTTTGTGGGCTTTTTCCTTTAGTTTGATAGGGGAATACCTTGCGGGCCAGGTTGACTCCTGGTTCTCTGTGTTGATGCGCCTTGGGTTGGCTGCGCTCGTTTTTTTGCCCTTCCTGCGCTGGAAGGGCTATCGCGCCTCAACCATCCTGCTGTACATGCTGGTGGGAATGCTGCAACTCGGCGTCATGTATCTGCTGAGTTTTGAGGCTTATACCTACCTCAGCGTGACAGAATTCCTGTTGTTTACCGTGATGACGCCGCTCTACGTCACGCTCATTTACGATTTGCTCAGCAGACGTCGGCTGCGCATCGGCTATGCCTTCAGCGCGCTGCTGGCGGTAGCCGGTGCGGCCATCATTCGCTATGACAAAGTTAGCGATCATTTCTGGTTCGGTTTGCTGCTGGTGCAGGCGGCAAACATCTGCTTTGCCATCGGTATGGTCGGCTACAAGCGCCTGCAGGAAACCCGCCCAATGCCGCAACACACGGCCTTCTCGTGGTTCTATCTTGGCGCGGTGATCATCGCCATCATTGCGTGGAGCTTGTGGGGTAACCCGAACAAACTGCCGACCACCTCACTGCAGTGGGGCATTCTGGTGTGGCTGGGCGTGGCGGCTTCCGCGCTGGGCTATTTTATGTGGAACTACGGTGCGACGCAGGTCGATGCCGGTACGCTGGGCATCATGAACAACATGCACGTGCCGGCGGGCTTACTGGTGAACCTGGCGATCTGGCAGGAGAAACCGCACTGGCCGAGCTTTATTGCCGGGGCGATTGTCATTTTCGCTTCACTTTACGTGCACAAGCGTTGGGTAGTGGGGCATGTCGCTAAAAGCGATGCCTAAATGGCCGAGCTGAATGGCTAACAAGCTCGTTGCTTTGCGCTATCTTCGAATAAGCAGCACCTAAGCCAGCGGGAAGATACAGGTCGCTACGAAGAGTGAAGCGTCCGATCCACAGGGAAGTAAGATTCTTTCGTGATCGGAGCGGCCTGCATCTGACCTGATATCAAAGCGACGCTCAAAGCTTAAGGGAAGGGATAGCGTGGCAGAGGAGCAAAGCGTCCGAGCCATGGATGGCGAGGCCGATCCACAGGGATGTGGGATTCCTTTGCGATCTGCCACGCTATCCCTGACTGAGCGCTAGCACATAGCAATCAGCCCTTCCCTGACAGAGCACAAAATCAGCAGCGATTACGCCTTCTTAGCCGGCCCTGGACGATTCATCATCGTCAGTCCCTTCAAAAAGTTACGCAGAATCTGGTCACCGCACTCGCGGTAGTTCTTATGATCTGGATTGCGGAAAATCGCACCGACTTCAGCCTGTGAAATCTTAAAGTTTGCCTTCTCCAGCACCACGGGAATATCCGTGGTCTTCAGCGCAAACGCGATACGCAACTTCTTAATGAAAATATTGTTATTCATACGGCGTTCAACCGAAGGTGCGGGCGCATCTTCACTCTTACCGCGACGGAAGAAAATCAAACCGTTGAGGAAATAGCCCATCAGCACGTCCGGCAACTTACGGAACGCCGCATCCTCATCCTTCTTCATCCACGCCTGCACATCCTCCAGCGGCACTTCACTGCCCGCTAAGGCAAAAATCTCCACCACTTTGCTATCGCTTAAATCAAGCATATAGCGCACGCTGCGCAGAACATCGTTACTCGTCATGGTGAAACTCTCTTGGTCGCGGATTGAGGCGGCGCATTATAGAGCAGGCCGGGCAGGGATAACAGCACGGGCGACACAGGTCGCCCAAGAGATGATCAAGAAATTGACTGCAATGAACCCGGGCGAGCGGCATCGCGTACAAACGGCAGATGGTCACAGGCGTGCTGGCGGGCGAAGCGCACAAAGGCTTCTAACACCGGCTGACGCTGCTCACCATCGCGCACGGCGGCATATAAACGGCTCCACAAACCCTCACCCAATGTTTTGGTCACCACCAGACCCTGCTTTTCAAAACTCTCCACCACCCAATGCGGAAGGGCCGCAATACCCATCTGTGCTGACACCATCTGAATCAGCAACAACGTATTGTCCACACTCTTCAACGCCGGACTGATACCTGCAGGCTGCAGGAAATGACGCCAGATATCGAGACGCTGACGCTGCACCGGATAGATCATCAGCACCTCATCGGCTAAATCTTCTGGTGAGATATGTTCCAGCTTCGCCAGCGGATGGTCCGGGGCCAGCACCAGACGCACCTCAAAATCAAACATCGGCGTATAGAACAAACCGCTGCGCGGCAGGATATCGGAGGTCAACACCACATCCAGTTCGCCCTGCTGCAAGGCGGGCTGGGGATCAAAAGTCACACCCGATTTAAAATCGACCACCACTTGCGGCCAGCTCTGGCGGAAATTATTGAGGGCCGGCGTCAGCCACTGAATGCAGCTGTGGCACTCAATGGCAATGCGCAGCGTGGTCTGATGCGGCTCGTGGCATGCCTGCAACGCCTGCTGAATCTGCGGCAAAATCTGCTCGGCCAACTGCAGCATGATTTCCCCCTGCGGCGTAAACCGCAACGGCTGGCTCTTGCGCACAAACAGGCGAAAGCCCAGCCGCTGTTCCAGATCGCTGAACTGATGAGATAACGCCGATTGTGTCTGATGAAGCTGAGCGGCGGCAGCGGCCAACGAGCCGGTATTCTGCAACGCCTGCAGCGTTCTCAGGTGTTTGAGTTCGATCATGAGAGTCCTTCACATCGAGATTGAACAAATTGCGCTTGAGGAACATACAGTACCCGCAGATTATGGCGGTGTAAACATCTGGACGGCTAAACATCTCAAGCAAGCGCCACCGCCACATGACTTTCGTCCAGTTCAGGCGTTCAGCGGACGGCAATTTCACTCGCTGGATGAACGTAAACGGGCTCGACCCGTTAAGCATATCTGGAGATCACTAAATGACCATTCTGAACCATACGCTCGGTTTCCCTCGTGTCGGTCTGCGTCGTGAACTGAAAAAAGCACAGGAAAGCTACTGGGCAGGCAACAGCTCACAGGAAGCACTGCTGGCCGTGGGGCGCGAGCTGCGCGCTCGTCACTGGCAACAGCAGAAAGACGCGGGGGTGGATCTGCTGCCCGTGGGCGATTTCGCCTGGTACGATCATGTGCTGACCACCAGCCTGATGCTGGGCAATGTGCCGGCGCGCCATCAGAACCAGGATGGATCGGTCGATCTCGATACGCTGTTCCGTCTGGGACGTGGCCGCGCACCCAGCGGCAAACCTGCCGCCGCCGCTGAAATGACCAAATGGTTCAACACCAACTATCACTATATGGTGCCGGAATTTACGCAAGGCCAGCAGTTCTCACTGAGCTGGACACAGCTGCTCGAAGAAGTGGACGAAGCATTGGCGCTGGGTCACCCGATCAAACCGGTGCTGCTGGGACCGGTCACTTACCTGTGGTTGGGCAAAGTCAAAGGTGAGCCGTTTGACCGCCTGTCGTTGCTGAAAGCGATTCTGCCGGTCTATCAGCAAGTGCTGGCTGAACTGCATCAGCGCGGTGTTGAATGGGTGCAGATAGATGAACCCGCGCTGGTGCTGGAGCTTCCACAGGAATGGCGTGAGGCGTTCAAGCCTGCCTACGATGCGCTGCAAGGTCATGTAAAACTGCTACTGACGACCTACTTTGACAGCATTGGTCAAAATCTCGATGTGATTAAGACGCTGCCGGTTCAAGGTTTGCACGTTGACCTGGTGCATGGCAAAGATGACATCCAGCATATTCACCAACAACTCCCCGCTGACTGGCTGCTTTCAGTCGGGGTGATCAACGGCCGCAATGTCTGGCGTGCCGATCTCAGCCGCTGGTTCGATCGCCTGAAACCGCTGGTCGGGCAGCGTGAAAATCTGTGGATGGGTTCCTCCTGCTCGCTGCTGCACAGCCCGATCGATCTCAGTGTCGAAACCCGGCTCGATGCGGAAGTGAAAAGCTGGTTTGCCTTTGCTTTACAGAAGTGTGCTGAGCTGAGGTTGTTGAGCCAGGCGCTCAATAATAACGATGCGGCCTCGCTGACGGAGTGGAGCGCGCCGATTCGTGCTCGTTCTCATTCTTCGCGCGTGCACAATGCCGCAGTGGGTGCACGTCTGGCGAATATTCAGGCCAAAGACGTTGAGCGCGCCAGTCACTATGACGAACGTGCCAAAGCGCAGCGGCATCGCTTTAATCTGCCTGCCTGGCCGACCACCACGATTGGATCCTTCCCGCAAACCACCGAAATTCGCGGCCTGCGACTCGACTTCAAAAAAGGCAATATCGATGGAGGCCACTATCGCACCGGCATCGCGGAGCACATCAAGCAGGCGATTGCTGAGCAGGAACGGCTCGGGCTGGATGTGCTGGTGCACGGCGAAGCTGAGCGTAATGACATGGTGGAATACTTCGGCGAAAACCTCGATGGCTTCGTGTTTACGCAAAATGGCTGGGTGCAAAGCTATGGCTCTCGCTGTGTGAAGCCGCCGGTGATCATCGGTGATGTCAGTCGTCCGCAGCCGATTACCGTTGAGTGGGCGAAGTACGCGCAATCGCTGACTGAAAAGCCAGTGAAGGGTATGCTCACCGGCCCGGTCACGATTCTGTGCTGGTCATTCCCGCGTGAAGACGTGACGCGGGAAACCCTTGCTAAACAGATTGCACTGGCGCTGCGTGATGAAGTGGAAGACCTGGAAAAAGCCGGGATCGGGATCATTCAGATTGATGAACCCGCTCTGCGCGAAGGCTTACCATTGCACCAGTCGGATTGGGCGGCGTACCTGACCTGGGCAGTTGATGCCTTCCGCCTCAACGCGGCTGTGGCGCAGGATGAAACGCAGATCCACACGCACATGTGTTATTGCGAGTTCAATGACATCATGGATTCGATAGCGGCACTGGACGCGGACGTGATTACCATCGAAACCTCACGCTCGGATATGGAATTGCTGGATGCGTTTAAAGCGTTCGAATACCCGAACGAAATTGGGCCCGGTGTGTATGACATTCATTCCCCGAACGTACCCAGCGTAGAATGGATTGAAGATCTGCTGCACAAAGCGGCGCAAAGCATTCCGCCCGCACGTTTATGGGTCAACCCGGACTGCGGTCTGAAAACCCGTGGCTGGAGTGAAACCCGGCAGGCGCTGGCGAACATGGTGACCGCCGCGAAAAAGCTGCGCGCAGAATCGGCGTAATCGCGATAAACAGGGGCGCCGTGCAGCGCCCCTTGTTATTACGCGTTGGGTGCAACGCCATACTGCTTAAACCAGGCCAGCATCCGTGCCCAGCCATCAGCGGCTGAGTCAGCATGGTAGCTTGGGCGATAATCGGCATTAAACGCGTGTCCCGCTTCCGGATACACCACGATCTCCGCTTTGGCATTGGCGGCATGCAGCGCCTGACGCATCTTATCAATGCTCTCTAACGGGATGCTCTCATCCTGACCGCCGTACAGTCCCAGCACCGGAGCGTTAAGATCGACAGCCACATCGATAGGATGTTTTTGTTGTTTGAGGGTTTTCTCACCCTCTAACCGACCATACCAGGCCGCCGCCGCCCGCACCTGCGGATTGTGCGCGGCGAACAGCCAACTGATGCGTCCGCCCCAGCAGAAGCCCGTGATTGCCATGCGACGAATATCGCCATCGTGTCGTGCGGCCCAGTTGGCAACGTGATCGAGATCGGACAGCACCTGAGAATCGGGCACCTTGCTGACCAGTTCTTTGAACAATGTCGGGATATCACTGTAGTCACCAGGATCGCCTTCACGGAAATAGAGCTCAGGTGCAACCGCCAGATAACCTTCCAGCGCCAGACGACGGCAGATATCTTTAATATGCTCGTGAACGCCAAAAATCTCCTGCACCACCAGAATCACCGGCAGCTTGCCTTCATAGGATTTGGGGCGGGCATAATAAGCTGGCAGGTTCTCTCCCTGGCTGGGAACAGACGTTTCACCGGTGTGAATAGCGTCACTGACGGTGGTAATGGTGCTGCTGGCGATGGGCTGAACGGCTGGGGCAAAGCCGCCGGCTGCTGATTTTTGTGCAATATTGTCTTCGGTTTTCATTGTTCTCTCCGTGCTAGCAAGTGCGCAATCACGTAACTATAGCCTGGCCTAGGAGCAAGGCTGACGTAGGGTTCAGAGGGATGTGTACTTATGTTCTTCTTCTCTATTAACACCGCCACCCGAACTTACGCAGTACCGCTTGTAGCAATTCGGAATTGCCGAGCTGCAATGTGTGATGAGAGTCACATAATAATTTCCTGATAATGTAAGTTTCATTGTCGATGGTGAAATAAATCACATATTTATGTGGCGCTCTCACGTAGAGTGACACGCATATCCCTTATCTATCAGGAGTCTGTTATGGCCCAGTCTGACGTTTTCCACCTTGGTATCACTAAAGCCGATCTGAAAGGAGCCACACTGGCTATCGTTCCCGGCGATCCGGAGCGTGTGAAAAAAATCGCTGCGCTGATGGATAATCCACAGCATCTGGCTTCGCACCGTGAATTCACCACTTACCTCGCGGAAGTGGATGGCAAGCCGGTGGTGGTATGTTCTACCGGTATCGGCGGTCCATCGACCTCTATTGCGGTGGAAGAACTGGCGCAGCTCGGCGTGCGCACTTTCCTGCGTGTGGGCACGACCGGGGCGATCCAGCCGAATATCAATGTCGGCGACGTGCTGGTGACCACTGCTTCGGTGCGTCTTGACGGTGCCAGCCTGCACTTTGCGCCGATGGAGTTCCCGGCAGTGGCCGATTTCACCTGCACCACCGCGCTGGTGGCCGCAGCAGATGCCTGCGGTGCCAAAACGCACATCGGTATTACCGCTTCTTCTGACACCTTCTACCCGGGGCAGGAACGTTACGACACGTTCTCAGGACGTGTGGTGAATCGCTTCCAGGGCTCAATGCAAGAGTGGCAGCAAATGGGGGTTCTTAACTATGAGATGGAATCCGCTACACTGTTAACCATGTGCGCCAGTCAGGGGCTGCGAGCGGGCATGGTGGCGGGTGTCATCGTTAACCGAACGCAGAAAGAGATCCCGGATGCCGCGACCATGAAACAGACCGAAAGCGATGCGGTGAAAATTGTTGTAGAAGCCGCGCGTCGCTTAATTTAGTGCGCAAGGCAGCAGGTATTACGGATAAGGAATTCCCTGCTGCCATCACATTGCGCACGTTTTTCAGCTGATACTGAGAAAACAACTATGCGCAAAACGGTTTCTGCTCCGCGTCCTGCCTTTAATCCTACTCCCGCTGCTGCGCAGTCTCGTATTGAGAGCGTGGCAGCACGTTTCCGCCAGGCGATGGCGGTCTCTGATTTCCCCGTGGCACGTCAGTGCTGTGAAGAAGTTTTGCGCGTCATGCCGCAAAATATGCAGGTACTGAGTGACTATGCGCTGACGCTAATGCGCGTGGGGGAGTACAAAAAATCCTACAAAACTTATCAAAAGATCTATCAGGCATCGGCAGCGCAGCGTGCGCAGGCTTCCGACACCTGGCTCGATGGCTTAACCGAAGTGTGTGGCTGGCTGGAAAAGCACGATGAAGTGGCACGTTACGGCCGCGAGTCGCTGGAGAAGTCTGACGCGATCTTTCGTCAGGGCCACACAGTGGCTTATCCCTCAGAAGCGCCGCCGTCTTTCAATCCCACGAATCCAACTGAAAATATCATCTCTTTCAGTCTGTATGGCGGCCAACCGCGCTACTGTGAAACGCTGATCAAAAATATCGACGTTGCGCGCGAGTTCTATCCCGGTTGGATGTGTCGCATCTATCTTGACGACAGCGTGCCGCAACATGTCTGGCAGCGTCTAAAGCAGCCGAATGTCCAGTTAGTGGATATGTCACATGAGAAGACCATATTCCCGACGCTGTGGCGCTTTCTGGTGATGGATGATCCCCGCGTAAAACGCTATATCGTGCGAGATGCGGACTCCCTGCTGTCGGAGCGTGAAGTGGCGGCGGTAGAAGCCTGGCTGCAATCGCCATGCTGGTTCCATCATATGCGTGATTACTTTACGCATACCGAACTGCTGCTGGCGGGCATGTGGGGCGGCTGTCATGGCGTGTTCCATAACGTTGAGCAGCAGATCCGCGACTTTATCGGCCAGTACAGCGGCAGTGAACGCTTCACCGATCAGTACTTCCTCAAAGTGGCGTTGTGGCCGACGGTGCGCGAAAGCCTGCTGAATCATGACGATATCTTCCGATTCCATCATGCCCAGGCGTGGCCCGCACACCCGCCAATTCGCTGGCAAACCGAGCGTTTTCACGTCGGCAGCAACGCAGGATATTCCAGCATGGCGGGCAAGGTGGAGAATGTTGATAACGGCTGGCAGCAGGTTGAACTCACTCACAATGGACAAAGCTGGTGCTATCCCGCCAAAGTGAAGGGCAGTGAATGGCTGTTGCCGATGCCGTTTTTCCTGATTGATGCGTGGAAAGCGGGTGATTTGACGGTGAAAGCGCTGTAAATCCTACGCCAGCTACACAACAGTCTGGACATTCATACAGTAGCGACTTACCTTTTCCCTCAGCGAAACGATCCGCGGGGGGATTATGGATCAGCAACTTATCATTAGCGGCGCACTGGCGCTGGCCGGACTGGGCCTCGGCTGGATTTTGGCCCAGTTGCGTGCCGGACACCAGTACGCCAGCTTCACTACCGAACGCCGCCTGCTGGAAGAGGCGCAACAGCGCCAGCAGCAGCAACTCGAACTGTTACAGCAGCAAATTCAGCAGCGCGAGCAAGAACTGCGGCAGCTTCATGGCACGCTTAGCGGTGCACAGGAACGGCTGCAACAGCTCGATTACTGGCGTGGTGAGAGCGAACAGCTTAGCCGGGAATTACGTAATCAGCTGGAAGTGAACAGTGCGCAGGAAGCTGAACTGCGTGAAGTCACCATCCGTTTAGAAGAGACGCGTTTTGGCGCAGAAGAGAAGCAGCGCCTGCTCACTAACAGCGAACAGCGTCTCAGCGCACAGTTCGAGAATCTGGCCAACCGCATCTTTGAAAACAGCGGACGTCGGGTGGATGAGCAAAACCGGCAGAGCCTCAACGGGCTGATTGGTCCGCTGCGTGAACAGCTGGATGGTTTCCGTCGTCAGGTGACGGATAGCTTTGGCCAGGAAGCACGCGAACGCCATACGCTGGCCCATGAAATTCGTCAACTGCAGCAGTTGAACGCGCAAATGGCGCAGGAAGCGGTCAACCTCACCAAAGCGCTAAAAGGCGACAATAAAATCCAGGGCAACTGGGGCGAAGTGGTGCTGGCGCGGGTGCTGGAAGCCTCCGGTCTGCGTGAAGGCTACGAATACCAGACGCAGGTCAGCGTGCAGTTGGAACAGCAGGGCAGGATGCAACCGGATGTGATCGTGCGGTTGCCGCAGGGCAAGGATGTGGTGATTGACGCCAAAATGACGCTGGTGGCTTACGAACGCTATTTCAATGCGGAAGATGAAGCCACGCGAGAGCAGGCGATTCAGGAGCACGTCAACGCCATGCGCGGCCATATTCGGCTGCTGGGACGAAAAGATTATCAACAATTGCCCGGTTTACGCTCTCTGGATTATGTGTTGATGTTTATTCCGGTCGAGCCCGCGTTCTTGTTGGCGATTGATCGGCAGCCAGAGCTGATCAGCGAAGCGTTGCAGCAAAACATCATGCTGGTCAGCCCGACGACATTACTGGTGGCACTGCGCACCATCAACAACCTGTGGCGTTATGAGCACCAGAGTCGCAATGCACAACGCATCGCCGACCGAGCTACCCGGTTGTACGATAAAATGCGACTGTTTGTGGATGATATGAGCGGTATCGGTCACAGCCTCGATAAAGCGCAGCAGAGTTATCACCAGGCGATGAAAAAACTGTCAGAAGGGCGCGGCAATTTGATTGCGCAAAGCGAATCCTTCCGCGCGTTAGGTGTGGAGATTAAACGGCCGATCAATCCCCAATTGGTGGAGCAAGCGCAACCGGAAGAGGCGGGCGAAGATTGGGCGGACGATCCCGAGCCCAATGAAAATGTGGCAGATTCTTCCGCCGCTTCTCTGCGCCGCATCAACGAATAGCACGGTGGTCGCGTGCTCGCGTAGCGCGACTCTGATACACTTCGGCAAGAATTGTTTGTGGAACAGGTAAACCCGATGGCAGATGAATCACAGCAGGAAACTACCCATTTTGGCTTTCAGACCGTCGCGAAAAGCGAAAAGGCCGATAAAGTCGCGGACGTGTTTCATTCCGTAGCGGCAAAATATGACCTGATGAACGATTTGATGTCGTTTGGCATCCATCGTGTCTGGAAGCGTTTTACCATCGACAGCAGCGGCGTGCGTCGTGGTCAGCGTGTGCTGGATCTGGCCGGCGGTACCGGTGATTTGACAGCAAAATTCTCTCGCCTGGTGGGTGAGACGGGTCAGGTCGTTCTGGCTGATATCAACAGCTCGATGCTGAAGATGGGCCGCGAGAAGCTGCGCAATATGGGCGTGTCAGGCAACGTTAGCTATGTGCAGGCCAACGCCGAAGCGCTGCCGTTCCCGGATAACTATTTCGATTGCATCACCATCTCTTTCGGTTTGCGTAACGTCACCGAAAAAGAGAAGGCACTGGCCTCGATGTTCCGGGTGCTGAAACCAGGTGGACGCTTGCTGGTGCTGGAGTTTTCCAAACCGCTGCTGGAACCGCTGAGCAAAGCCTACGATACCTATTCCTTCCACATCCTGCCGCGTATTGGGCAACTGGTGGCGCAGGATGCCGAAAGCTATCGCTATCTGGCAGAATCGATTCGTATGCATCCCGACCAGGAAACCCTGAAGGCGATGATGAACGATGTGGGTTTTGAAAATACCACCTATTTCAACATGACCGGCGGTATTGTGGCGTTGCATCGCGGCTTTAAGTTCTGATTGATCATGACTTTTACCCCGCTTATCACGGGCGGCCTTGAAACCGCCCTCAATCGTGTTCTGTATCGTGATCGCAGCCTGAAAGCCGCGCGTCAGCGTCTGGTGGGTAAAGTGCTTATGCTGCGCCTGCAGGAACTGGATTTCCCGCTGGTGCTGGTGTTTAGCGAATCCCAGCTGGATGTGTTGAGTGACTGGCAAGACAGCAGCGATTGTAGTGTCAGCTTACGCCTCAGCACTTTGCCAAAACTGCGCGATCGCCAGCAGCTGACCAGTTTGATCCGCAGCGGCGAGCTGGATGTGGAAGGCGATTTACAGGTCGTGCAGCAATTCTCCGCACTGATGGATCTCGCCGAACTCGATCCGGCCGAGTATTTGGCTCCATGGATCGGCGACATTGCCGCGCAGGGTGTCAGTCAGGCCGCTCAGCAGGCGCTGAAGTTTGTGCAGCAGCAGGTGACGCGTCGGCAGGATTATCTCGGTCAGGTGCTGACGGAAGAGTGGCGTGTCGCCCCCGGCGCACTGGAGCTGGCGTGGTTCTGTGAAGAGGTTGAAGCGATGGAACGTTCGCTTAATGCGTTTGAAGCGCGTTTAGCACAGCTGGAGGCGAAATGACGCTGGGAGAAATTCGGCGCTTATACTTCATCATCAAGATCTTTCTGACTTACGGGCTTGATGAACTGATCCCCCACATGCGCATCACACTGCCGCTCCGCATCTGGCGGCGCTGCATCTTCTGGATCCCTAACAAGCACAAAAATGAATCGACGGGCGTGCGTATTCGCCTGGCGATGGAGCAGCTTGGCCCGGTGTGGATTAAATTTGGCCAAATGCTGTCAACGCGCCGCGATCTCTTCCCACCGGCCATCGCCGATGAACTGGCGGTGTTGCAGGACCGCGTGGCGCCTTTTGATGGTCTGAAAGCCCAGCAGCAGATTGAACAATCCATTGGCGGCCCTGTCGACACCTGGTTTGACGACTTTGATATTAAGCCGCTGGCTTCTGCGTCTATCGCGCAGGTGCATACGGCCACGCTGAAGTCTAACGGCCGTGACGTGGTGATCAAAGTGATTCGCCCGGACATCCTGCCGGTGATCAAAGCGGATATGAAGCTGATTTACCGTATGGCGCATTGGGTTCCTCGTCTGTTGCCGGATGGTCGTCGTCTGCGCCCGGTTGAAGTGGTGCGCGATTACGAAAAGACCCTGATTGATGAACTCAATCTGCTGCGCGAGTCGGCGAACGCTATTCAGCTGCGTCGCAACTTCGAGCAGAGCCCGATGCTGTATGTGCCGGAAGTGTTTTCAGATTACTGCAGCGAATCGATGATGGTGATGGAGCGCATTTACGGCATTCCGATTTCCGATGTGGCGACGCTGGAGAAGCATGGCGTCAACATGAAGCTGCTGGCAGAACGCGGCGTGCAGGTGTTCTTCACCCAGGTGTTCCGCGATAGCTTCTTCCATGCGGACATGCATCCCGGCAATATCTTCGTCAGCTACGACCATCCAGAAGATCCGCAGTACATCGCGATTGACTGCGGTATTGTCGGTTCGCTGAATAAAGAAGATAAGCGCTATCTGGCGGAAAACTTCATTGCCTTCTTTAATCGTGACTACCGCAAAGTGGCGGAACTGCACGTGGATTCAGGCTGGGTTCCCCCGGATACCAATGTAGAAGATTTTGAGTTCGCCATTCGTACCGTGTGTGAGCCAATTTTCGAGAAGCCGCTGGCTGAGATTTCATTTGGCCACGTGCTGCTGAACCTGTTCAACACGGCGCGTCGCTTCAATATGGAAGTGCAGCCGCAGCTGGTGCTGTTGCAGAAAACGCTGCTGTACATTGAAGGCATTGGCCGTCAGCTCTATCCTCAGCTCGACCTGTGGAAAACCGCAAAGCCGTTCCTTGAAGATTGGATCAAAGATCAAATCGGCATTCCTGCCATTCTGCGTGCGGTGAAAGAGAAGGCGCCATTCTGGGCCGAAAAACTGCCGGAGCTACCTGAACTGTTCTACGACAGCATGCGTCAGCATAAATTATTGCAGCACAGCGTCGATAAACTGGTCAGCGATATGAATGCACAGCGCACGCGCCATCACAAGGCACGTTATCTGTTTGGCGTAGGGGCTACACTGTTATTAAGTGGCACCGCAGTGCTGTTAAGTCGACCCGACTGGGATTTCTTCCCAGCGCTATTAATGGCCGCTGGCATCGTCACCTGGCTGATAGGCTGGCGCAAGACAAACTGATTGTTTGCCTGGTGCAAATCGCGTAATGTCGCAGGCTAAAGCCCGAATTCATACGGGCTTTCTGTGCGTTTCAATTCAAAGTTTTTCACAGAATATTAGAGGCATATCTCATGGGCGGTATCAGTATTTGGCAATTGTTAATCATTGCCGTCATTGTTGTTCTTCTGTTCGGTACCAATAAACTTCGTAACCTGGGTTCGGATTTAGGTTCTTCCATTCGTGGTTTCAAAAAAGCCATGGGCGATGAAGACGATAAAAAGGATCAGCCGAAAGAGCAGGACGCTGACTTTAACGCCAAGACTCTGGCAGACAAACAGCAAACCTCGGCGAGCAAAGACGACGCCCGGGACAAGTAAGGGTTAACTGTGTTCGATATTGGTTTTAGTGAACTGG
Source organism: Pantoea sp. BL1 (assembly GCF_000963985.1). Lineage (NCBI taxonomy): Bacteria > Pseudomonadati > Pseudomonadota > Gammaproteobacteria > Enterobacterales > Erwiniaceae > Pantoea > Pantoea sp. BL1. Next base: position 38,890 of record NZ_JZRH01000038.1, read on the forward strand.
TATTGGTGTTCGTTATCGGGCTGATCGTTCTTGGCCCGCAACGATTACCGGTTGCGGTGAAAACCGTCGTCGGCTGGATTCGGGCGATTCGCTCCCTGGCTGCTAACGTGCAAAACGAACTGGCGCAGGAGCTGAAACTGCAGGAATTGCAGGACAGCCTGAAAAAGGTCGAAGAGGCGGGTCGTGGCTCGCTTTCGCCGGAACTGAAAGAGTCGATGGAAGAACTGCGTAAAACCGCCGCCTCGATGAAGCGTTCTGTGCAGCAGAGCATCGATATCGAGAAAGCGGAAGATGAAGCGAATACCATTCATCAGCCGTCTTCTGTATCCGCACAATCTGTCACGGCGAGCCAGCCGCCGGTTACCCCAGCGGCCGCAGAGCACCAGGCCAGCGCACCGGCTCAGGCACCTCAGACGGTAACGGCAGAGCACCAGGCCAGCGCACCGGCTCAGGCACCTCAGACGGCAACGGCAGAGCACCAGGCCAGCGCACCGGCTCAGGCACCTCAGACGGTAACGGCAGAGCACCCGGCCAGCGCACCGGCTCAGAAACCTCAACCGGTAACAGCAGAGGCTGCGGCACCTGTTAATACCGCGCAGAATGCGACGCCCACTCCCACCGTAAAAGATGAAAGATAAACATGGCCGTTGAAGATACCCAACCGCTCATCAGCCACCTGATTGAGCTGCGTAAGCGTCTGCTGAACTGCATTATTGCGGTGTTTGCTATCTTTTTGTGCCTGGTTTATTTCGCCAACGACATCTATCACTTAGTGGCTTCGCCGCTGATTAGCCAGATGCCGGCCGGTGCCAGCATGATCGCCACCGACGTGGCTTCACCGTTCTTCACCCCCATTAAGCTCACCATCATTGTTTCGGTGTTCCTTGCGGTGCCGGTGATCTTGTATCAGGTGTGGGCTTTTGTGGCGCCTGCGCTGTATCGCCATGAGCGTAAGCTAGTGATGCCGCTGCTGTTCTCCAGTACGCTGCTGTTCTACGTTGGCGTGGCTTTCGCTTACTTCATCGTGTTCCCGCTGGCGTTTGGCTTCTTCGCCAAAACCGCGCCGCAGGGCGTCACCATCGCCACCGATATCACCAATTACCTCGACTTCGTGATGACTATCTTCATGGCGTTTGGCGTGGCCTTTGAAGTGCCGATTGCGATTGTCTTGCTGTGCTGGACGGGCATTACGTCGCCAGAGGATTTGAAAAAGAAACGTCCTTACATGCTGGTTGGCGCGTTCGTTGTTGGGATGTTGCTCACACCGCCGGATGTTTTCTCGCAAACTTTGCTCGCTATTCCGATGTACTGCCTGTTTGAAGTCGGCGTATTCTTCTCCCGTTACTATGTGGGTAAAGGGCGCAAGGCGTCAGATTCAGAGGATGAGGAACAGAACACCGAATCCTGACAAGGCATCCCCGCAAGCGAGCGGGATGAGCGTTAAGAATCTAAACCGCCCACACATTGGGCGGTTTTTATTTGGGAGAAGACATGTTTGATATCGGTGTAAACCTGACCAGCACGCAATTCGCAAAAGATCGCGATCAGGTGGTTAAACGCGCGCGCGAAGCAGGCGTCACCGGCCTGCTGATTACCGGCACTAATGCGCTGGAGAGCCAGCAGGCGCGTCAGCTCGCGGCACAGCACCCAGGCTACTGCTGGTCTACAGCCGGCGTGCATCCGCATCACGCCAGTGAATGGTCGGCAGAGACGGCGAACACGTTGCGCCGTCTGGCTGAGAGTGAACAAGTGGTGGCGATCGGTGAATGCGGCCTCGATTTTAACCGCAATCTCTCGGCGCACGACCAGCAGGAGTACGCCTTTGATGCACAGCTGGCGCTGGCAGCGGAGTTACAACTGCCGGTGTTTCTCCACTGCCGCGAAGCGCACGATCGTTTTGTTGCGGTGCTGGAGCCGTGGCTGCCGAAATTGACGGGCGCGGTGGCACACTGTTTTACCGGCACGCGTGATGAACTGGAATCGTGTCTGGCCTTGGGTTTATCGGTGGGCATTACCGGCTGGGTGTGCGATGAGCGTCGTGGCCTGGAATTGCGTGAGATGCTGCCACTGATTCCAGCCGAGCGTCTGCTGCTGGAAACCGATGCGCCTTATCTGCTACCGCGTGATATGCATCCACGGCCGCCTTCGCGTCGAAACGAGCCATGTTTCCTGCCGCATATTGTGCAGCAGGTGGCGAACTGGCGTGGGGAAGAGGCTGAAGCGCTGGGTGCGCAGGTCAATCACAACGCACGTCAGCTGTTTAAACTGGCTTAAAGCTTACGGAACTGTTTGTTGTCGACGCTGCGCATCACTTGTTTGTTGAGCAGGTTCAGCAGTAACACCGAGCGGGTTTCGCCATCAGGCTCGGCAAAAATAGCGCGCAGCCCCTCAAAAGTCCCTTCGGTGATGATCACTTCATCACCGCTTTGTGGCGTTTCTGGATCCAGCATAATTTGCGGAACATCGGTTTGCAGCGCTTCAATCACTTCGCTGGAGACCGTTGCCGGTTGCGCGCCAAAGCGCACAAAGTGGCTGACGCCGCGTGTGCTGCTAATGGTGGTGGTGTGAATCGCTTCCGGATCGAATTCGATAAACAGATAGTTGGGGAACAGCGGCTCACTCACCGTGGTGCGTTTACCGCGAACAATCTTTTCCAGAGCGATCATCGGGCTGAGGCAATTCACCTCCTGCCGCTCAAGATGCTCTTTCGCGCGCAACAGCTGTCCACGTTTGCAATAGAGTAAGTACCAGGATTCCATAACTGCTCCCAAATATTGGACGCTAAGAATAACAAACCTGTTGTCAGAGTTATAGCGCATCGGCCAGTGGAAACGCGGCTGTGAAATAAAAATCACTACGAATTTTCCGATTGGTGCGGCTTATTAACGCTTTCTTGCAAGAAAATTGACGGCTGATGACCATCTGTATCAGACTCCTTCCCCACCTTTCGCTCTCATTTGAAAAAGGACTGGCTGATGGAACTGTTCTTATTAAGTAATGGCAAAGTGGCCGATGACGCGCCACTGCTGAGCTACGCTCACCCACAACTGCACGCAATGATCGCCCAGCGCGGCATCACCTCGGCCGTACTGGTACCCTACGCCATCATTCGCGGTGACCATGCGCAGCGTGCGCAAGACCTGTCTGACTCATTGGGTATTCAGGTGCGCACCGTACACGAGTTTGACTCTCCGGTGGCCGCAATTGACCAGGCGGAGTTAATCCTGGTGAGCGGGGGCAACACCTGGTTCCTCAATCAGATGCTGCACGAGCACGGGCTGATCGTGGCGATTCAACGTGCCGTGCGTGAGCGAGATGTGCCTTACGTCGGCTGGAGCGCCGGTTGCAATGTGGCCACGCCATCGATTCGTACCACTAACGACATGCCGGTGCGCAGCAGCGTGGTTCTGCCTGCATTAGGCCTGTTCCCGGTGCAGATTAACCCACATTACCTGGATGCTCACGTCAGCGGGCATATGGGGGAAACGCGTGATGAGCGTCTGGCGGAGTTCTGCGCCGTCAATCCACATGAGTCGGTGATCGCTCTGCGAGAAGCCAGTTTCCTGCACGTCAGTGAAAACCGCCTGCGTTACTACAGCGCGCGCGGCGAAGACTTTAAAGTGTTCCGTCATGGTGAGCCAATCGCCGCACATCACGATGTGCTGGCCATTCAATCGCTGGTGCCTTTCTCCTGTCAGCCAGCTTGAACCACAAACCACAACACGCCAGCGTGAATCAGACCTATAATGGCCAATTCACTCTGGCTGGAAGCTAACGCCGCATGAAATATCAGGATTTACGAGACTTCCTCGCGTTGCTGGAGCAGCGCGGCGAGTTAAAGCGCATCACTCAGGAGATCGATCCTGAGTTAGAGATGACTGAAATTGCCGATCGCACCTTGCGTGCTGGCGGTCCGGCGCTGCTGTTTGAGAACCCGAAAGGGTACGACATGCCCGTATTGTGTAACCTGTTTGGCACACCTAAGCGTGTGGCGATGGGCATGGGGCAGGAAGAGGTCAGCGCGCTGCGTGAAGTGGGCAAGTTGCTGGCGTTTCTGAAAGAACCTGAGCCGCCAAAAGGTTTCCGCGATCTGTTCGATAAAATGCCGCAGTTCAAACAAGTGCTGAACATGCCGACCAAGCGCCTGCGCAATGCACCGTGCCAGGAAGAGGTTTTCAGTGGTGATGATGTCGATCTGTCGCGCATTCCGGTGATGAAGTGCTGGCCGGGCGACGCCGCGCCGTTGATTACCTGGGGCTTAACCGTCACGCGTGGTCCGCATAAGGAACGTCAGAATCTGGGTATTTATCGCCAGCAGGTGATCGGCAAAAACCGCGTGATCATGCGCTGGCTGTCGCATCGCGGCGGCGCGCTGGATTTCCAGGAGTGGTGCAAAGCCCATCCGGGCGAACGCTTCCCGGTGTCCGTGGCGCTGGGCGCCGATCCCGCCACGATTCTGGGCGCAGTGACGCCGGTGCCCGATACGTTGTCGGAGTATGCCTTTGCCGGTTTGTTGCGCGGTAATAAAACCGAGGTGGTGAAGTGCCTGTCTAATGATCTTGAAGTGCCAGCCAGCGCAGAGATCGTTTTAGAAGGTTACATCGAACCGGGTGACATGGCGCCAGAAGGCCCTTACGGCGACCACACAGGCTACTACAATGAAGTAGACAGCTTCCCGGTATTTACCGTGACGCACGTAACGCAACGTCGCAACCCGATTTATCATTCAACGTATACCGGTCGTCCGCCGGATGAACCTGCGGTATTGGGTGTGGCGCTGAATGAAGTGCTGGTGCCGATTCTGATCAAGCAGTTCCCGGAAATTGTCGATTTCTACTTGCCGCCGGAAGGCTGTTCTTATCGCCTCGCGGTGGTGACGATCAAGAAGCAATATGCCGGGCATGCCAAGCGCGTAATGTTTGGTGTCTGGTCTTTCCTGCGCCAGTTTATGTATACCAAGTTTGTGATCGTATGCGATGACGACGTCAACGCACGTGACTGGAACGATGTGATTTGGGCGATCACTACGCGTATGGATCCGGCGCGCGATACCGTGATGGTGGAGAATACGCCAATTGACTATCTCGACTTCGCCTCTCCGGTTTCCGGCCTGGGCTCGAAGATGGGACTTGATGCCACCAATAAGTGGCCGGGCGAAACCACTCGCGAATGGGGTACACCGATTGTAAAAGATCCGGCGGTGACCGCGCGTATTGACGCAATTTGGGATGAGTTAGCTATCTTTGCCGAGCCGCCGCAGCGCTAAAGGCGGCAGAAAACCATAAAAAAGGGCACGTATGACGACGTTAAACTGCAAGGTGACTTCGGTCGAAGCGATTACGGATACCGTTTACCGCGTCCGTTTAATTCCGGCGGCGGATTTTACTTTCCGTGCGGGGCAATACCTGATGGTAGTGATGGATGAGCGTGATAAGCGCCCCTTCTCACTGGCTTCAACCCCGATGGAAAAAGACATCATTGAGCTGCACATTGGCGCATCTGACCTCAATCTCTACGCGATGGCGGTGATGGATCGCATCAAAAACGATCGTCAAATCACGGTGGATATGCCGCATGGCGATGCCTGGCTGCGTGAAGATAGCGATCGCCCCATTATTCTGATCGCGGGCGGCACCGGTTTCTCCTATGCACGTTCGATTCTGCTGACGGCACTGGCGCAGCAGCCAGACCGCGATATCGCCATCTACTGGGGCGGCCGGGAATTGATGCATTTGTACGATCTGGATGAGTTGAACGCGTTGGCGGTCAAGCATCCTCATGTCAAGGTGATTCCGGTGGTGGAGCAGCCAGCAGAGGGTTGGGAAGGGCGCAGTGGTACCGTACTCACAGCGGTGATGCAGGATTACGCGACGCTCAGCGAGCACGATATCTATATTGCGGGTCGTTTCGAGATGGCGAAGATAGCGCGCGAGCGTTTCTGCGCGGAACGTGGTGCGGTTGAAGCGCAGATGTTTGGCGATGCGTTTGCCTTTATCTGAGTAAAAAAGCCCGCCCGAAAGGGCGGGAACACGTGCATCAACGTATTAAACGCGTTCGAATACCGTTGCGATGCCCTGGCCTAAGCCAATACACATGGTCGCCAGACCAAATTGCGCATCACGACGTTCCATCAGATTGAGCAGCGTCGTGCTGATACGCGCCCCCGAGCATCCGAGTGGGTGCCCCAGCGCAATCGCGCCGCCATTCAAATTCACTTTCTCATTGAGCTGATCCAGCAATCCTAAATCCTTAATGCACGGCAGTGTCTGTGCAGCAAAGGCTTCGTTAAGCTCGAACAAATCGATATCCTGCACGCTCAATCCGGCGCGTTTCAGTGCCAGTTTGCTGGCCGGCACCGGACCGTAACCCATGATGGAGGGATCACAGCCGACAACTGCCATGCTGCGGATGCGCGCACGCGGGGTCAGGCCGAGTTCGCGGGCGCGGCTTTCACTCATGATTAACATGGCGGCGGCGCCATCCGAGAGTGCTGAAGAGGTGCCTGCGGTGACGGTACCGTTAACCGGGTCAAACGCGGGACGCAGCGCAGCCAATCCTTCCAGCGTGGTATCCTCACGGATGACTTCATCCGTTTCATAGCGTTTCAACACACCGTCGGCATCGTGGCCATAGGTCGGCACGATCTCACGTTTGAAATCGCCTCGCTGGGTCGCGGCCCAGGCGCGTTGATGTGAACGCAGCGCAAACGCATCCTGTTGCTCACGGGTGATGTGATGCATGCGCGCCAGCATTTCTGCGGTCAACCCCATCATGCCAGCGGCTTTCGCTACCGTTCGACCCAAGCCCGGATGGAAATCAACGCCGTGGCTCATTGGCACATGCCCCATATGTTCAACGCCGCCAATCAAACAGCTGTGCGCATCGCCCACCATTATCGCGCGCGCCGCATCGTGCAGCGCCTGCATTGACGAACCGCACAAGCGATTCACCGTGCTGGCAGGCACGCGATGCGGAATTTCTGCCAGCAGTGCCGCGTTACGCGCAATGTTGAAGCCCTGTTCCAGCGTCTGCTGCACGCATCCCCAAATGATGTCATCCAGAGAGGCCGGATCAACGCCGGGGTTGCGGCTCAGCAGTTCGCGCATCAGATGCGCCGAGAGATCTTCCGCGCGTACCTGACGAAACGCGCCGCCTTTTGAACGGCCCATCGGTGTACGTACCGCATCAACTATGACTACCTTTTCCATATTCTTTACCTCAGGCACTTTGCAGTGTTGCTTCGTCAATCGGTTGGGCTGCGGGATACCAGCTTTGGTGCTGATGCGCTTTGTGCACTAACAGTTCAGGTACCGCATACAGCGGGCCGAGTGGGGTGTAGCGTTTGGCTTGATCAACCAGATTGCTAAGGCCGAGCGTATCCATATAGCGGAAGGCGCCCCCTCGGAATGGAGGGAAACCTAATCCGTACACCAGCGCCATATCGGCTTCAGCCGGAGAGGCAATAATTTTCTCTTCCAGGCAACGCACCACTTCGTTGAGCATTGGCAACATCATGCGGTTGGCAATGTCTTCATCGCTGAACACGCGTTTCGGCTCGCAAATCGGTTCCAGCAGTGCATCAACAGCCGGATCGGCTCTCTTCTGTGCTTTGCCTTTTTTATCTTGCTCCCACTGATAAAAGCCCAGGCCGTTTTTCTGACCGTAACGTTTGGCTTCAAACAGGACATCAATCGCGTCGCGGTAATCTTTTTGCATGCGGGAAGGAAAGCCTTGTGCCATCACCTGTTGCGCGTGATGAGCGGTATCAATGCCGACCACATCCAGCAACCAGGCCGGGCCCATTGGCCAGCCGAACTGTTTTTCCATCACCTTATCAATCTGACGGAAGTCTGCGCCATCACGCAGCAGCAAACTGAAAGCAGCGAAATAGGGGAACAGCACGCGGTTGACAAAGAAGCCGGGGCAGTCATTCACTACGATCGGTGTTTTGCCCATCTTGCTGGCCCAGGCTACCACTTTATTGATGGTGGCTTCTGAGGTCTGCTCGCCACGAATCACCTCAACCAGCGGCATGCGCGGCACGGGATTAAAGAAGTGCATGCCGCAGAAGTTTTCTGGACGCTGCAGCGATTGCGCTAGCAGGCTAATCGGAATGGTCGACGTGTTGGAGGCGAGTACGGCATCCTCGCGCAGGTGTTGCTCGGTTTCTGCCAACACTTTGGCCTTGATTTGCGGATTCTCGACCACGGCCTCGACCACCACATCGGCACGTTCGAAACCGGCGTAATCCAGCGTGGGCTGAATCGTCGTGAGGACGCTCGCCAGTTTGGCGCCGTTGATCTTGCCGCGTTCCAGTTGCTTGTTAAGAAGGTTACTGGCTTCCGTCATCCCCAGCGTCAGCGCCTGCGGATTAATATCTTTCATTTTCACCGGCACGCCTTTCCATGCCGACTGATAAGCAATCCCCCCTCCCATAATGCCTGCGCCCAACACGGCGGCCTGCTGCGGTGCACCGGCTGCGTTGCTGTGCTTTTTCGCCAGGCCTTTGACATATTGATCGTTCAGGAAGATACCGACCAGCGCGCGCGCCACATCGCTTTGTGCCAGCGGCACGAATGCAGCGGTTTCCAGTTTTAATGCATCATCACGACTTGAACCGGCTGCCGCTTCAATGGTTTTCACCGCGGTAATAGGCGCGGGATAGTGCTTGCCTGCTGTTTGCATCACCATGCTTTTGGCAATGGTGAAGCTCATCGCCGCTTCAATCGGGCTTAATTTCAGTGGGGCCAGCTTAGGTGCCCGACGCGCCTGCCAGCTGCCTTGCGCAACCGCATCCTGCAACATAGTGAGTGCCGCAGCGCGTAGTTTTTCGCTGTTCACTACCGCATCGACCAGGCCGAGTTGCAGGGCGCTGGTGCCATCAACGTCTTTTCCTGCGGCAATGATTTCCAGTGCGCTATCAGCGCCGAGCAAACGTGGCAAGCGCACGCTGCCGCCAAAGCCTGGCATGATGCCGAGTTTGGTTTCCGGCAAACCGATGCGGGCGCTGGGCGTCGCGACGCGGAAGTCGGTCGCCAGCACGCATTCGCAGCCGCCACCCAGCGCGTAGCCGTCAATAGCTGCAACGGTCGGCACCGGCAAATCTTCCAGACGGTTAAAGATGCTGTTCGCAAATGCCAGCCATTGGCTCAGCTTCTCTTCAGGCGCATCAAACAGCGACAGGAATTCGGTGATATCGGCACCGACAATGAATGCTGGTTTGGCCGATGTGAGCAGCAGGCCACGCAGATCGGGCTGCTGTTCCAGCACGCTGAGTGCGTCGCCCAATGAAGCGACGGTTTTAGTGTCGAGTTTGTTCACTGAACCGGGGGCATCAAAAACCAGTTCTGCAATGCCATCATTAAGCCAGTGAACTGAAAGGGTATCGCCTTGGTAGAGCATGTCCGTCTCCTGAAACCGCGAAAGGTGATCTGGTCATACCAGATGAATGGGAGTGTGGGCGGCATGTTAATTTTTTGCAAACGAGTCTTTGATTATTTGGTACGCCGATCACAGCGTGTGCAGCACGGCAACGCTGGCGTGGCTGTGCTACACTGCGGCCAATTTCGCGATATTGGAGACAAGTCCATGGATTCACTGAAAACCCTGTATCACGCGCATATCAATACGCTACAACAGCGAGCGCAACAGGTGCTGGCACGCTTTAAGCTTGATGCGATGTTGATTCACTCTGGCGAGCTGTTAACCGTTTTCCTCGACGATCACGACTATCCGTTTAAGGTGAATCCGCAATTTAAAGCCTGGGTGCCGGTGACGCAGGTGCCCAACTGCTGGTTATGGATCGATGGTGTTAACAAGCCAAAACTGTGGTTCTACTCGCCAGTGGATTACTGGCATAACGTCGAGCCATTGCCCAACAGCTTCTGGACTCAGGATGTTGAGGTGGTGGGCCTGAAAGATGCCGATGAGATTGGGCAACTGCTGCCGGCTCAGCGCGACAATGTGGCTTATATCGGACCTGTGCCATCTCGAGCCACGCAACTCGGCATTCAGAGCGATCGCGTGAATCCAAAAGGCGTGATCGACTTCCTTCATTATCATCGCAGCATTAAAACTGACTACGAACTGGCCTGTATGCGTGAGGCGCAGAAGCTTGCCGTGGCGGGGCATCGTGCGGCGAAAGAAGCCTTCTTCTCGGGGATGAGCGAGTTCGACATAAACCAGGCATATCTGACTGCGACCGGCCATCGTGATACCGACGTGCCATACGGCAATATTATCGCGCTCAACGAACATGCTGCGGTGCTGCACTACACCAAACTCGACCATCAGCCACCGGTGAAACGTCATAGCTTCTTGATTGATGCCGGTGCCGAATATCTTGGTTATGCCGCCGACCTGACGCGCAGCTATGCAGCACAAAGCAAATCGCGCTATGCCGAAATGGTGGAGGCGATGAATAAAGAAGAGTTGGCGCTGATTGCGACGTTGAAAGCGGGCGTGCGATACACCGATTATCATCTGCAAATGCATCAGCGTATCGCCCGTCTATTGCTGAAGTTCGACCTGGTGAAAGGTTTAACCGAAGAGGTGCTGGTGGCGGAAGACCTGACCGGTCCGTTTATGCCACACGGTTTGGGGCATCCGCTGGGCTTGCAGGTGCACGACGTTGCCGGCTTTATGCAAGATGACAACGGCACGCATATGGCTGCACCGTCGCAATATCCTTATCTGCGCTGTACCCGTGTGCTGGAACCGGGCATGGTGCTGACCATCGAGCCCGGTTTCTACATTATCGACTCACTGCTGGCGAAACTCCGTGGTGGTAAGTACAGCCAGTACTTTGACTGGCAGGCGATCGACGCATTGAAACCGTACGGTGGTATTCGTATCGAAGATAATGTGGTGATCCACGCTAATCGCGTTGAAAACATGACGCGCGATCTGCATCTGGCCTGATGGAGGCGTACGATATTCCCGCTGAGGCTGTGAGTCTCAGTGAGGAAACCATTAAGAAAAGCCGTTTTATCACCTATCTGGCCCATACCGATGGCGTTGAGGCGGCACGCGCTTTCGTTCAGCAGGTCAAGCAAGAACATCCTGCGGCACGTCATCACTGCTGGGCGTGGGTTGCGGGTGCGCCGGATGATTCGCAGCAGTTGGGGTTCTCCGATGACGGTGAGCCTTCCGGCACCGCAGGCAAGCCTATGCTGGCACAGCTAATGGGGAGCGGCGTGGGCGAGATTACGGCAGTGGTCGTGCGCTATTATGGCGGCATTATGTTGGGTACGGGTGGATTAGTTAAAGCGTATGGCGGTGGCGTGCAGCAGGGGCTGAAGCACCTGGCGCGTGCGCGTAAAGTGCCGATGCAATCTTTTACCCTGCAATGTGACTATGCCCAGTTAAGTGATATTGAGCGTCTGTTGCAACGTTTTGACGGCATCATCGAAGAGAGCCATTATCAGGATCGTATTGCGCTACGTTTGGCGTTGCCGCATCCGCAGATCGATGGCTTTCGGCAAAACCTTTCTGATTACAGCCGGGGCGCGCTGACGCTCATCCCGCTGGACAACTAAAAGCATCTGTTTAAAGGAACGGCTGAATGCATTTTCGCGCCATTACCCGCATCGTGGGCCTGTTGGTGATTTTATTCTCGGTAACTATGATCTTGCCGGGGCTGGTGGCCTTGATTTATCGCGATGGCGCCGGACGTGCGTTTAGCCAGACATTTATGATGGCGATCGTCATTGGCTCGCTGCTGTGGTGGCCGAATCGCAAAAAGAAAACTGAGCTTAAACCGCGCGAAGGGTTTCTGATTGTCGTGCTTTTTTGGACCGTGTTGGGCAGTGTCGGTGCGATGCCCTTCATTTTTGCCGAACAGCCGCACCTTTCGGTCACTGATGCTTTCTTTGAATCCTTCTCCGGGCTGACCACTACCGGCGCGACCACGTTAGTCGGCCTCGATACCTTACCTAAAGCGATTCTGTTTTATCGTCAAATGCTGCAGTGGCTGGGCGGTATGGGGATCATCGTACTGGCCGTAGCCATCTTGCCGATTCTGGGCGTTGGCGGTATGCAGCTGTATCGCGCTGAAATGCCGGGGCCGCTGAAAGATAACAAAATGCGCCCGCGTATTGCCGAAACGGCTAAAACGTTGTGGCTCATCTATGTATTGCTTACCGTAGCGTGTGCGGTGGCGTTGTGGCTGGCAGGCATGCCAATGTTTGATGCGGTAGGCCACAGCTTCTCCACCATCGCGATTGGTGGTTTCTCTACGCATGATGCGAGTATCGGCTACTTCAACAGTCCTACTATCAATACCATTGTGGCGGTGTTCCTGCTGATCTCCGGCTGTAACTATGGTCTGCACTTCTCTTTATTGAGCGGCCGTAGCCTCAAAGTTTACTGGCGCGATCCCGAATTCCGCATGTTTATTGGCGTACAGCTGACGTTAGTGCTGATCTGTACGGTAGTGCTGTGGTTCCACAACGTCTATGCCAGCGGTTGGCAAACACTGAACCAAGCCTTCTTCCAGGTGGTATCGATGGCGACAACGGCAGGATTTACCACCGATAGCATTGCGCGCTGGCCATTGTTCCTACCGGTGCTGTTGCTCTGCTCTGCTTTTATCGGCGGTATGGCGGGATCGACGGGTGGTGGATTAAAGGTCATTCGTATTTTACTGCTGTTCAAGCAGGGCTCGCGTGAGTTGAAGCGGTTGGTGCATCCGAACGCGGTCTATACCATTAAGTTGGGTAATCGCGCGCTGCCGGAACGCATCCTTGAAGCCGTGTGGGGATTTTTCTCCGCTTATGCACTGGTGTTCTTACTCAGCATGCTGGCCATCATCGCCACGGGCGTCGATGACTTCTCCGCTTTTGCTGCTGTGGCCGCCACGCTGAACAACCTTGGGCCAGGCCTGGGCGTTGTGGCAGACAACTTCACTTCTATGAATGATGTGGCTAAGTGGATTTTGATTTTGACCATGTTGTTTGGGCGTCTTGAGGTGTTCACACTGCTGGTCCTGTTCACCCCGACTTTCTGGCGTGAATAAGAGAAACAGGATTATCTAATGAAAGCTTTAATTCTATATTCCAGCCGCGATGGGCAAACCCGCGAGATCGCGGCGCGTATTGCGCAGACATTAGCGCCGCAACAGCTGTGCGATGTGATTGATTTGCTGGAAGCGCAAAAAGTTGAGTGGGCGCAGTATGATCGCGTGCTGATTGGTGCATCGATCCGTTACGGTCATTTCCATCCGGCATTGATGAAGTTTGTCACTCAGCACAAGGCTGAGCTGCACCAGCGCGTCAGTGGCTTTTTCAGCGTCAACCTTACCGCGCGAAAAGCGGATAAATGCACGCCAGCGACTAATGCGTACACGCACAAGTTTCTCGAACAATCCCCCTGGCAGCCAGATTGCTGTGCAGTATTTGCTGGCGCGTTGCGCTACCCCCGTTATCGCTGGTTTGATCGTGTCATGATTCAACTGATTATGCGTATGACGGGCGGTGAGACGGATACCTCTAAAGAAGTGGAATACACCGATTGGAATAAAGTGGCGGTTTTTGCCCAGGATTTTGTGCAGTTACCAGGCAAATCGTTGTGAAATAGAGCGTTGTGGCTAAATTTAGGTCGAACGATCATTTTTTTGCAATAAACCCTTGTCAGCTCCGAATAACTCCCTATAATGCGCCACCACTGAGACGGCAAAGCGGCAACGCAGACGGCTCAGCAGGGAGTGAAGTGATTCATCCCGCCGGAGAAAAAACGCTGAAAAAAGTGTTTGACTCTGAAGGAGGAAAGCGTAATATACGCCACCTCGCGACAGACGGTTAACCCGCTGT
>NZ_JZRH01000039.1:0-66087 GCF_000963985.1 Pantoea sp. BL1
CAGCTGAGCTATGGATGCATCGAGTTAATTCTTGTACAACGCAGGGTGCTGACAACTCACCATGAAAGGAACTGCTCGTTCACTCTTACTTCAGTTTTCCGAATGGTGCATCCAGGAGGATTCGAACCTCCGACCGCTCGGTTCGTAGCCGAGTACTCTATCCAGCTGAGCTATGGATGCATCGGAAATGGCGGTGAGGCGGGGATTCGAACCCCGGATGCAGCTTTTGACCGCATACTCCCTTAGCAGGGGAGCGCCTTCAGCCTCTCGGCCACCTCACCTTACGCGTTCTTCCGAACCGTGCTTCCGAACTTTTTTCTGCTCATCGGCACTGCGTGGCGCACATATTACTTTCCCGCACTTATAAGTCAAACAATTTTTCCCGACTTTTTCTGGATATCGTTCTGTTTGCACAAATGACGCGCAATTAGGATGTTTTGCCGACAAAAAGAGTGATTAATCAACAGCGAAAGCACGTTGCAGTTAACAAAATGGGAAGAAAGAAAATGAGGTTAAGGACGGAAAAAATGAAGATGGGGGGATAAAAGCGGTAGCGCCTCGCAGGATGCGAGGCGCTGAATCCGTTAGTAACTCGTTTGCTGAGTTTTTTCGGCCTGGATACGCTGATAGATTTCTTCGCGATGCACCGAAACTTCTTTAGGCGCATTAACGCCAATACGGACCTGGTTACCTTTAACACCCAGCACCGTTACAGTCACCTCATCGCCAATCATGAGGGTTTCACCAACTCGACGAGTTAGAATAAGCATTCTTTGCTCCTTGAAAGATTAAAAGAGTCGGGCCTGTTCGGTCTCCCGGCCATATCCATCATATAACGCTGAACAATGTCTATGACAAATACACCATTGTGCATCGCCACGCCAATACATTCTGCTGATAGTTAGTTTAGCCGAAATACACTACATCAACCGGACTTTGTCATTATCGGGTGCACACCGCGTTAAAAAGCGCCAGAACACGGGGGTTCTGGCGCTGCTCACGATGCTGAATTTTAATTCGTTACAGTCGGTTACTCACCCACTCCGACACGCCAGCCAGTGCGCCAGCCAGTGCCTCAGGGTTTGTACCACCCGCCTGTGCCATATCAGGACGACCGCCGCCTTTACCGCCAACCTGAGCGGCCAGTTCGCCGACCAGCTCACCCGCTTTGACGCGGTCAGTCAGGTCTTTAGTCACCCCAGCAATCAGGGAAACCTTACCTTCGGCAACAGTTGCCAGCACGATGATGGCCGAGCCGAGCTGATTCTTCAGGTCATCCATCATGGTGCGCAGCATCTTCGGCTCAACGTTGTTAAGCTCGCTGACCAGCAGTTTGGTACCTTTCACGTCCACTGCTTTACTGCTCAGCGAGGCACTCTCTTGCGCCGCTTGCTGATCGCGTAGCTGCTGCAGTTCTTTTTCCAGCGCGCGAACATGATCAACCAGACCGCGTACTTTCTCATTCAGATTACTGCTGTTGGCTTTAACCACTTGCGCAATTTCAGTTATCTGATCGCTCTGCGCATGCAGCTGAGCCATTGCGCCTTCACCCGTCAACGCTTCAATACGACGCACACCTGCCGCCGTGCCGGATTCAGACTGAATGCGGAACAGGCCAATGTCGCCAGTGCGCGCTGCGTGCGTACCGCCGCACAGCTCAACGGAGTATTCACCCATGCTGACCACACGCACACGCTGTTCATACTTCTCACCGAACAACGCCGTTGCGCCGCGCGCTTTGGCTTCATCCAGATCCATCACTTCAGTCTGGATGAGTAAATTGCGACGAATCTGGGTATTAACGATATCTTCAACAGTGCGAATCTGCTCTGGCTTCATCGCTTCGGTATGAGAGAAGTCGAAGCGCAGGTATTTATCGTTGTTGAGTGAGCCTTTCTGACCTACATGATCGCCCAATACTTCACGTAACGCTTCATGCATCAGATGTGTTGCGGAGTGGTTGAGAATAATACGCGCACGGCGCTCTTCATCCACTTGTGCATTGAGGCGGTCACCTACACGCAGCTCACCGCGGTTGAGCTTACCGATATGACCAAAGGCTTTGCCATATTTCTGTGTATCCTGGACGCTAAATTCAGCATTCTGCCCAGTCAGCACGCCGGTATCTCCCACCTGGCCACCTGACTCGCCATAGAATGGTGTTTGATCCAGAATCACTACCGCTTCCTGGCCAGCCGCGATCTGCTCAACTTGCTGACCGCCAACGAACAGCGCCTGCACGGTGCCTTCAGCCTGCATCTGGTCATAACCTTTGAAGTCAGTGGCAGCATCAAAGCGAATCACGCTATTGTAGTCCGCGCCAAAACCACTGGCCTCACGCGCACGCTGGCGCTGCTGTTCCATGGCTGTTTCGAAGCCCGCTTCATCAATCTTCAGATTGCGCTCGCGGCAGACGTCAGCCGTCAAATCGGCCGGGAAACCGAAGGTGTCATACAGACGGAAGACCGTTTCGCCATCCAGCGTATCGCCTTGCAGATTGGCCAACTCTTCATCCAGCAATGCCAGGCCGCGTTCCAGCGTCTTAGCGAACTGCTCTTCTTCATTTTTCAGAGCATTTTCAACATGCTTCTGCTGGCGTTTCAGGTCTTCACCGGCATCACCCATGACGTCGATCAATGGCGCAACCAGTTTGTAGAAGAAGGCTTCTTTAGCTCCCAACATATTGCCATGACGCACTGCACGACGAATGATACGGCGCAGCACGTAGCCACGGTTTTCATTCGATGGGATGACGCCATCAGCGATCAGGAATGCACAGGAACGGATGTGGTCAGCAATCACGCGCAACGATTTATTGTTGAGATCGGTTGCACCTGTGACCTGAGCCACAGCCTTGATCAGTTTGGCAAACAGATCGATTTCATAGTTGGAGTTAACATGCTGCAGTACCGCGGCGATACGCTCCAGACCCATACCGGTGTCAACAGACGGCTTCGGTAGAGGCTCCATGGTGCCGTCAGCCTGACGGTTGAACTGCATGAAAACGATGTTCCAGATCTCAATATAGCGATCGCCATCTTCTTCCGGGCTACCCGGCGGGCCACCCCAGATATGGTCGCCGTGATCGTAGAAAATTTCGGTGCACGGACCACAAGGGCCGGTATCACCCATCTGCCAGAAGTTGTCAGACGCGTAAGCGCTGCCTTTGTTATCGCCGATGCGAATAATACGTTCGCGCGGCACGCCGACATCGTTAGCCCAGATTTCGAAGGCTTCATCATCGGTTTCATAAACGGTGACCCACAGACGCTCTTTCGGCAGCTTGAACCACTGCTCACCCGTCAGCAGTTCCCAGGCATAAGCAATCGCTTCTTTCTTGAAGTAGTCGCCAAAGCTGAAGTTACCCAGCATTTCAAAGAAGGTGTGGTGACGAGCGGTGTAACCCACGTTCTCAAGATCGTTGTGCTTACCACCGGCGCGCACACAACGTTGAGAAGTAGTTGCGCGTGCATAATCGCGTTTATCCTGACCGAGGAAAACGTCTTTAAACTGCACCATTCCCGCATTGGTAAACAGCAACGTTGGGTCGTTGTTCGGTACGAGGGAGCTGCTGGCTACAACCTGATGTCCCTTGCTATGAAAAAAGTCGAGAAACGCTTGACGGATCTCAGCAGTGCTCTTGCTCATATAATTCCTGGAATCACGCTAACGAACGTTCCCTTTCGCGGGCAAACCACATCTGCAGGTTTACCGCTGATTGAGGAACAAAAAGTGGGAATAAGATAAATTTTCTTCAGTGGGAAGTAAAATCCCATCGCCTTTCAGTCGTCAATATTTCTAAAAACTGCCTGAATATCTTCCATCACAAAGCCTTTAGCCATTAAAAAGCGCTGTACCTTGCTTTTCTCAGCCCAGGTTTGCGGCAAAGGATCACCAAACTTACGCTTAGCCAAATCAGCCGCGCATTGGCTCCAGTCCACTTCAGTATCCATCATCGCCTGATTGATCTCATCGCGGCTGATGCCCTTCTGCTGTAATTCCATGCGCACGCGCTGTGAACCGTAACCTTTACGTGCGCGACTTTGGATAAAGCGTTCGGTGAAGCGCTGATCGTTGAGCCAGCCACTCTCCTGGCACCAGTCGAGCACCTTTTCCAGCAGCTCATCAGGTATCGGCACATTTTCTTCTTGCTTCAGATAAGCTGCACGCTGAGAAGAGAGCTGCAGCTTGCGCTTCAATTCGTCACGACTGTGGTCTCGCTGCGATAAGACACGCATGGCACGATCCAGCAAACGGGAAAATGTCGGCACCGAAGCCGTTGAAGGTGATGATGACATGAATTTGACCTTGTTCTGACTGTTGCGCAGGGTAAAGCAAGAAAACGATCAGGGGAAGTGTTGACGGGGAAAAGCAAACGGGAGCATCGCTGCTCCCGTGGGGGTAAATCTTAGAAATCTTCGTTGGTTTCGCTAGCTTCTTCGTAGTCATCAGCAGAAATTTCTGCTGCACCCGCTCCAGCCGTTGCACCCGTCAGCAGCAGATCGCGTAACTTCTTATCGATCTCGTTAGCAATCGCTGGGTTCTCTTTCAGGAAGTTGGTCGAGTTCGCTTTACCTTGACCAATCTTTTCGCCGTTGTAGCTGTACCACGCACCGGCTTTCTCAACCAGTTTGTGTTTCACGCCGAGATCCACCAGCTCGCCAAAGGTGTTGATGCCTTCACCGTACATAATCTGGAATTCAGCCTGCTTAAATGGCGCAGCGATTTTGTTCTTCACCACTTTTACGCGGGTTTCGCTACCGACCACTTCATCGCCCTCTTTAATCGCACCGATACGGCGGATATCAAGACGAACAGAAGCATAGAATTTCAGCGCGTTACCACCGGTGGTAGTTTCTGGGTTACCGAACATCACACCAATTTTCATACGAATCTGGTTGATGAAGATCAGCAGCGTGTTGGACTGCTTCAGGTTACCCGCTAACTTACGCATCGCCTGGCTCATCATACGTGCGGCCAGACCCATGTGCGAATCACCGATTTCACCTTCGATTTCCGCTTTCGGCGTCAGTGCCGCAACGGAGTCAACGATGATCACATCAACGGCACCGGAGCGTGCTAACGCATCACAAATCTCCAGCGCTTGCTCACCGGTGTCCGGCTGCGAACACAGCAGATTGTCGATATCAACGCCGAGTTTTTTGGCATACACCGGATCAAGCGCATGTTCAGCATCGATAAAGGCACAGGTTTTACCTTTACGCTGTGCAGCGGCAATCACCTGTAGCGTCAGCGTGGTTTTACCGGAAGATTCTGGTCCGTAGATCTCAACGATACGCCCCATCGGCAAGCCACCAGCCCCCAACGCGATATCCAGTGACAGTGAACCGGTTGAGATGGTTTCTACGTCCATTGAGCGGTCTTCACCCAGGCGCATGATCGAGCCTTTGCCAAATTGTTTCTCAATCTGGCCCAGCGCGGCAGCTAAAGCTTTCTGTTTGTTCTCGTCAATCGCCATTTCCACTCCTAATCATGCTGGGTAAGCCGACATCATTGTGTGCCTGCTCGTTCTGTTGCCGGTAATTATACTGTATGACCATACAGTATCAAGTTTAATTTGTCAGAAATTCATCAAGCAGTGTTTGCAGCGCCCAACTGACGGATTGCCGACGCACCGCGTCACGGTCTCCGGCAAAGATCTGCCGCTGCGCCAGAACACGATCGCCAGGTCCGACAATGGCAAACCACACGGTACCCACTGGCTTTTCTGCTGAACCGCCATCTGGCCCCGCAATCCCGCTCACAGCAATGCCAAACTCAGCAGCGGCGGCATTGCAGGCACCTTGAGCCATCTCACGCACAGTTTGCTCACTGACCGCGCCATACTGCGCCAGAGTCGCTGCCTGCACGCCCACCATCTGCTGTTTGGCTTCGTTGCTGTAGGTCACGAAACCCCGCTCAAACCAGGCAGAGCTGCCACTGACATCGGTAAACACTTTGGCAATCCAGCCACCGGTGCAGGATTCCGCCGCGGTCACCGTTGCCTTGCGTTTCTTCAGCTGTTCACCAATACGCTGGCTGAGCTGCTGCAACTGTTGGTCGTTCATCGCCTTCTCCTGTTTTGGCGCTGTGCGTTAGACATAAATGGTGCAACAGAGCGCCCTTTTCAACCTCTGTCACACCATTTTGCGTGCGCGCTTCCATGATACTAATGCGTTCTCACTGCCACCATAAATAAACGCGGGAAAGCCAGCAAAACCTGACCATTGCTGCGTGGGGGATAAGCCGGCATTAATGCATGATGATAGTCATGCAGAAAATCGGCCTGTTGCTGTTCAGTCAATCCGGCGAGGAAGGGACGCAAGCCCGTGGCACGGAGCCAGGTAATGATGGCCTGCGCATCGGCCATTGGGTGATAGTACGTGGTACGCCAGATATCCACCTGACAGCCTGCATCACTCAGCAAATCATAATATTGTTCCGTGCTTAGCAGGCGTTTGCGATCGGCGGCCTGTGGCGAGATATGTGCCTGCCAGCGTTCACTGGCCGCCACTTTACGCATCAAGCTGTGAGAGGCTTCATCAAGATTGTCCGGCATCTGTATCGCCAGAGCGCCACCGATATCCAGCTGTTCAACCAAATGCGGCAGCAGCGTGTGATGATCGGTTAGCCACTGCAGCGAAGCATTCGCATAGATGACCTGCTGTGGCTGGTTAGCCTGCCAGGTACGAATATCCGCCTGCAGAAAAGTGCAGGCAGGTAACCGCTCATGCGCTTGTTCCAGCATGGCTGCAGAGCTATCGATGCCTGTAATCACCGCGTCTGGCCACGCTTGCGCCAGCAGCTCAGTACTGTTGCCGGGACCGCATCCGAGGTCAGTTGCGAAATGCACGTCGGTTAGTGGAATACGTTCTAATAGTTCACGCGCAGGGCGCGTGCGTTCCGATTCAAATTGACGATACAGCTGTGGATTCCAGTCTTGCATGGCAACGCTCCTGTCTGGCTGAAGAGCATCACACTACCTGTTTTCTCAATCGCTAAGCGAAGAGAAAAGTGCGATGTCTCACCTTTTTACCCTTTTTCACTGGTTAATGTCAGTCACGATCACTAAGTTAAAACAAGGTTTCATTTTTAAAAATCAAGGATCGCGTTATGGCTGCACAACCTGAATTAACCGGCGTCTGGTGTCCTTCAGTTACCCCTTTCGATCAACATAATAAGCTCGATATTGATGCGCTGGGCCGCCACTTTGCGCGCCTGAACGCCTCGGGGATTGATACGCTGTTGTTGATGGGCAGTATCGGGGAGTTTGCTTCGCTGACCCAACAGGAACGGCTGATGCTGATTCGCGAAGCTCGTCAGCTTTCGCCACTGACCATGGTCGCGAATATCTCAAGTATCTGTATTCCCGACATGTTGCAGCTCGCTGAAGCTGCCTGGCAAAATGGTTATGACGCCGTGATGGTTTTGCCGCCCTATTACTATGGGCAAACGCAGAAACAGCTGTTGAGCTACTTTAAAGCACTGGATAAACAGTTAGGTGGCAAGTGGTTTGCCTACAACTTTCCGGCGCGCACCGGCTGCGATTTAACGCCGGCATTGGTGGCAGAATTAGCCGCTGAACTGCCGCAATTTATCGGCATTAAAGACACCATGGATTGTCTTTCACACAATCGAGCCCTGATTGAAGAAACCAAAAAGGTTCGCCCTGATTTCACCGTACTTTCAGGGTATGACGAATATCTTCTGCCCAATTTGCTGGCAGGCGGTGCCGGGGTGATTTCCGGCTTAAACAACATCGTACCGGAGTTGTTTGCCGAGGCGATGCACGCATGGCGAGCGGGAGAGTTAGCGCAGTTGGCACAGATTCAACAGCGTATTGGTAAGCTGATGGCGATTTACACCATCGGCGATGACTTTGTCACGACTATCAAAACCGCAGTGGCGCGCAAATATGATTCTATGGGCAGCCATTCACGTAATTATGGCGGCGAACTCACGGTTGAGCAGTGCGCAGAGCTGGATCGTTTGCTGATGTGATCACAATAAGGGACGGCCGGACAGCCGTCCTGTACTCAGTTCTTTTTCACAAACTCAGATTTGAGTTTCATCGGGCCAAAACCATCGATTTTGCAATCAATGTTGTGGTCGCCTTCAACCAGACGAATGCTTTTCACTTTGGTGCCAATCTTCAGGGTTGAAGAACTGCCTTTCACCTTGAGATCCTTGACCACGGTAACGCTGTCACCATCGGCCAGCAGATTGCCATTGGCATCCCGCACCACCAAACCCTCCGATGCTGCATCAGCACTCGGTGACCAGATATGGCCACAAGATGGGCAGTTCAGGTTCTCACCATCCTGCCAGGTATAATCAGCCTGACACACAGGGCAAGCAGGTAATGTTGTCATGAGCACTCCTCAGAAGTCGAAAGGCGGTGAAGATGGCACCGCAAAAGGGGCGCCATCTTATACCCTCACTCTTTATAAGGACAGCATTAAAGCATGTTGCCCTGACGCGCTTTCGCCACTGCCTGACCCAACTGCCATACCGCCATGGCATAGTGTGTGCTGTGGTTATAACGCGTGATGACATAGAAGTTAGGCAGGCCATACCAATATTGATAACTGGTGCCAAGATCAAGGCGCAGCAGACTCGCCTGGTCATTACCGTCCAGCGATCCTTGTGGCGTCAGGCCGCTCGCCATCAGCGTATTCACCGGATAAAGCGTTTTAAAGCCATTTTCCAGCGCAGGAGCCTGCCCGCTTGCCGGTACGGCAACATTCTGCCCTGCCCGCCAGCCGTGCTCTTTAAAGTAATTTGCTACGCTGCCAATCGCATCCACAGGATCCCACAAGTTAATGTGGCCATCACCATTGAAGTCGACCGCATACTCTTTATAGGAAGACGGCATAAACTGGCCGTACCCCATTGCGCCCGCAAAGGAACCGCGCAGATCCAGCGGATCATCCTGTTCAGTGCGCGCCATCAGCAGGAAGGTTTCCAGTTCGCTGCTGAAGTAAGCCGCGCGACGAGGATAGCTAAAGGATAAGGTGGCCAGCGCATCCAGTAGACGCGTTTTGCCCATCACCCGACCCCAACGTGTTTCCACGCCAATGATTCCGACGATGATCTCCGGCGGCACGCCATAAACCTGCTGAGCGCGTTGCAGAGCGTCCTGATATTGATCCCAGAATGCCACGCCATTTTGTACATTATCTGGCGTGATGAATTTATTGCGATAGCGGATCCAGGCACCGTTCGGCCCCGTCGGCGGCGTGTAGCTTGGCGCTTGTTGGTCCATCAGACGCAGCACGTAATCGAGACGCTTCGCCTGGCCGATCACCGCATGCAGTTGATCACGGTTAAAACCGTGTTTTGCCACCATTTGATCAATAAACTGCTCAGCCGCCGGATTCCCCGCGAAATCACCAAACATCGGCTGAACGGCGTGTGAAGGCTCCAGTAAGAAACCACCTTTTGGTGCAGGCACAACGGCGGTTTGCTGCTGGGTTGCAGGCTTACTGCTGCAGGCAGCAAGCAAGGCGATAAGTGGAAGAAAAGCAACCTTAAAACGCATTAGATATCCATAAGCCAGATGAAACCGGAAGCCAACATGGTAATCGTTCATCAAAGCGGGATACAGAGCAATATCTTAAATTTACGCCGCTTTTCCCTTGTTTCAGTGGGTTGCAGCGAAAATTTGCGGAACAGCTCCACACTTTATCTTTATCCCCCGATTTTACTTTTTACTGCTTATCGCAATTTGTTAAGGTCGGCAGCCAGAATCCATTGCGGGCGGATGATGCGCGCAGGGCAAAATGCTAATATCTGCGCCTTGGTTATCCGTCTGTGAGATAACGCACCACACTGGCCTGCTCATATCGGGCAGCCCTGATTGAACGAGTGAATTTTGAGCGAAAACGAGATGAAAGGAGCAGCGCAAATGGACTTTACTGGCCACACGCCCATGATGCAGCAATACCTGCGCCTGAAGGCTGACCATCCCGAAATCCTGCTGTTTTATCGCATGGGCGATTTTTACGAGCTGTTCTACGACGACGCCAGGCGAGCATCACAACTGCTGGAGATTTCACTCACGAAACGCGGCGCGTCAGCGGGTGAACCAATCCCGATGGCGGGCGTGCCCTACCATGCTGTTGAAGGTTATCTGGCAAAACTGGTCCAGCTCGGTGAATCCGTGGCGATCTGTGAACAGATTGGCGACCCGGCACTGAGCAAAGGACCGGTTGAGCGTAAAGTCGTGCGCATTGTGACGCCCGGCACCATCAGTGATGAAGCGCTGCTACAGGAGCGTCAGGACAATTTACTGGCGGCAATCTTCCAGAGCCAGCGCGGGTTTGGCTATGCCACCCTCGATATCAGTTCGGGGCGTTTTCGCCTGAGCGAACCGGTCGATCAGGAGACCATGGCGGCAGAACTCCAGCGCACTAATCCTGCCGAACTGCTCTATCCCGAAGATTTCCAGGCCATGGCGCTGATCGATCAGCGCCGTGGTCTGCGCCGTCGTCCGCTATGGGAATATGAAATCGACACCGCACGCCAGCAATTAAACCTGCAATTTGGCACGCGTGATCTCAGCGGCTTTGGTGTTGAACAGGCTCATCTGGCGCTACGTGCTGCAGGTTGTCTGCTTCAATATGTCAAGGATACCCAACGCACCTCCCTGCCACATATTCGCTCGTTAAGTATGGAGCGCCAGCAGGACAGCGTAATCATGGATGCAGCCACTCGCCGCAACCTGGAAATCACGCAAAATCTGGCCGGGGGTACCGAAAATACCCTGGCGGCAGTGTTGGATAAAACCGTGACCCCGATGGGCAGCCGTATGCTGAAGCGCTGGCTGCATATGCCACTGCGCGACGTCACCACCATCAGTCGTCGCCAGGAATCGATTGCCGAACTGCAATCCCTGAGTGAAGCACTGCAGCCGGTACTGCGCCAGGTGGGCGATTTGGAACGCATCCTGGCGCGTCTGGCACTGCGCACCGCGCGCCCGCGTGATTTAGCTCGCATGCGACATGCATTCCAGCAACTGCCGGAATTAAACCAGCAGCTGGAAGGTGTCGAGGCGACTCAACTGGTCAATTTGCGTTCGCAGATGGGTGAATTTACTGAATTGCGCGAGCTGCTGGAACAAGCCGTCATTGAATCCCCTCCCGTGCTGGTGCGTGACGGTGGTGTGATTGCACCCGGCTATAACGCTGAATTAGATGAATGGCGTGCGCTGGCCGACGGTGCCACTGATTATCTCGACCGACTGGAAATTCGCGAACGAGAGAAGCTAGGGCTGGATACTTTAAAGGTAGGTTTTAACGCGATTCATGGTTACTACATTCAGGTCAGCCGCGGCCAAAGTCACCTGGTGCCGATTCACTATGTACGCCGCCAGACGCTGAAGAACGCCGAACGCTACATCATTCCTGAATTGAAAGAGTACGAAGACAAAGTACTGACCTCGAAAGGGAAAGCGCTGGCGCTGGAAAAAGGACTGTACGAGGCGTTGCTCGACCGTCTTCTGCCACACCTTGAAGCACTGCAGATCAGCGCGGCGGCACTGGCTGAACTGGATGTGCTGACTAACCTGGCAGAGCGTGCCTGGACACTGAATTACTGCCGCCCGGTGTTGCAGGAAAAAGCGGGCATTCGCATCACCGCAGGCCGCCATCCGGTCGTGGAACAGGTCCTGAAAGAGCCGTTTATTGCTAACCCGCTATCGTTGTCAAATCAACGACGCATGCTGATCATCACCGGCCCCAATATGGGCGGTAAAAGTACTTACATGCGTCAGACTGCATTGATTGCGCTGATGGCGTGGATTGGCAGCTATGTGCCAGCCGAAGAAACCATAATGGGTCCCATCGATCGCATCTTTACTCGCGTCGGTGCGGCTGATGACCTGGCGTCTGGACGGTCAACCTTTATGGTTGAGATGACGGAAACGGCCAACATCCTGCACAACGCCACGGAGAACAGCCTGGTGTTGATGGATGAAATCGGTCGCGGCACATCGACCTACGATGGGCTGTCGCTGGCATGGGCTTGTGCGGAGAGTCTGGCAAACCGCATCAAAGCAATGACGCTGTTTGCCACCCACTACTTCGAACTGACGACCCTGCCGGAAAAAATGGAAGGCGTAGTGAATGTGCATCTTGATGCCATGGAGCATGGCGATACCATTGCATTTATGCACAGCGTACAAGATGGCGCAGCCAGCAAAAGTTATGGTTTAGCCGTTGCTGCGTTAGCGGGCGTGCCGAAAGACGTGATCAAACGTGCGCGCAACAAGCTGAAAGAGCTGGAAGCGCTCTCCGGCAGTTCAGCGGCATCCACTGTAGAAGGGTCGCAAATGCAGCTGCTGGTGGCAGAAACATCGCCAGCCGTAGACGCGCTGGAAGCATTGGACCCGGATAGCCTCACGCCAAAACAGGCGCTGGAGTGGATTTACCGCCTTAAAACTTTGGTTTAGTTCGCTTCTGATGATCGGCGGGTAATGACGCCGCTCATTAGCGTAACGGCCTGATAATGCACATAAAAAAACGGTGACCCAGGGGTCACCGTTTTTTATTGCCGGTTACAGCTTATCCGCGAAACAGTGCTTCAATGTTGAGGCCCTGAGTCTGCAGGATTTCACGCAGACGACGCAGACCTTCAACCTGAATCTGACGGACGCGCTCACGGGTCAACCCGATTTCACGGCCCACATCTTCCAACGTTGCCGCTTCATAGCCTAACAGGCCGAAACGACGCGCTAGCACTTCACGCTGCTTGGCATTCAATTCAAACAACCACTTAACGATGCTTTGTTTCATATCATCGTCCTGCGTGGTGTCTTCCGGGCCGTTGTCTTTTTCATCGGCCAGGATATCCAGCAGCGCTTTTTCGGAATCTCCACCCAGCGGTGTGTCAACCGAGGTAATACGCTCGTTGAGACGCAGCATACGGCTTACATCATCAACCGGCTTGTCTAACTGCTCGGCAATCTCTTCAGCACTCGGCTCATGATCAAGCTTGTGCGAAAGTTCGCGCGCGGTACGCAGATAAACATTCAACTCTTTAACGATGTGGATCGGCAGACGAATAGTACGGGTTTGATTCATGATCGCCCGTTCAATAGTCTGACGAATCCACCAGGTGGCGTATGTTGAGAAACGGAACCCACGTTCTGGGTCAAACTTCTCCACGGCACGAATCAGGCCGAGATTACCCTCTTCAATCAGATCCAGCAGTGCGAGACCACGATTGCTATAACGACGGGCAATTTTCACCACCAGGCGTAAATTACTTTCAATCATGCGGCGGCGAGAAGGAATGTCACCACGTAGTGCACGACGAGCGAAGAACACTTCTTCTTCCGCCGTCAGTAGTGGAGAGTAACCGATCTCACCAAGGTAAAGCTGCGTCGCATCCAAAACGCGTTGCGTCGCACCCTGTGACAACAGCTCTTCTTCAGCTACTTCGTTATCACCAGGTTCGTTCTCAACGAGAGCCTTCTCATCAAAAACCTCAGCTCCGTTCTCCTCGAATTCCGCATCTTCATGTAACTCGTTAACTTTCAGCGTATTCTGGTTCATAAGCGGCTCCTACCCGTGATCCAAGGGCAGAACACCTAAGGTTCTGCCGGATTATCGCTGCGGTAAATAACGCAACGGGTTTACGGATTTCCCCTTGTAACGAATTTCAAAATGTAATCTAACCGAACTGGTTCCGGTACTACCCATGGTAGCGATTTTTTGCCCCGCCTTAACTTCCTGTTGTTCCCGGACCAGCATGGAATCGTTATGGGCGTAAGCACTCAGATAATCATCATTGTGTTTGATGATGATTAAATTACCGTACCCACGGAGCGCGTTGCCTGCGTATACCACCCTTCCTGAAGCAGTGGCGACAACAGGTTGTCCACGCGAACCGGCGATATCGATCCCTTTGTTTCCGCCTTCCGCAGCGGAGAAGTTATCGATGATCTTCCCATCAGTCGGCCAACGCCAGCTTCCCACTGGGGTTGTGCTGTTAGTCGTGCTGCTGACTGTAGGCGGTGCGGTAACCGGAGCTGTGGTCGTTGCCACATTATTTGCTCCTTTCGACGGCAGCATTTTACCGCCTGTCGAACCCGAATCATCAGAATACGTAATAACAGGTTGCTGTGCAACAGGGGCAGATTTAATTTGCGTCTGGTTGGATGCAACCGGCACCCCGCCCTGCGTGGCGTCCGCTGCGGTTATCGCATTGCCACCGGTGATGGTCTGGCCATTACCGTTGCCAACCTGCAGCACTTGCCCGGCTTCCAGGCCATACGGGGCCGCGACGTTGTTGCGTTGCGCCAGATCGCGGAAGTCATTGCCGGTAATCCAGGCAATATAAAACAGGGTATCGCCACGTTTGACGGTATAGGTCTCACCACCGTAACTACCTTTAGGAATATTCCCATAATTACGGTTGTACACGATACGACCATTTTGCGTGACAACATTATTATTGCCACTAACCATTCCACCGGAGGGTGCAGCCGATGGTGTACCGCCGCTTAACATTCCGCCGTGTGGCATGGCGGGTACGGTACTGTTCTGCGATGAGAGCATGCCACCGCTGCTGGGTGCAGACGTCATGCCGCCGCCTGAGGACATCATACCGCTGTCCCCGCCGCCGCCAATCTGGCTAATCGGAGCCTGCGTGTTGTCGCCTGAGCTACAGCCCGCCAGCCAAAAACCTACCAGTGAAAGTGCCGCCAAACGGCGTAATTGAAATACTGTGCTTCCCGTGCTCATTGATCCCCCGTTATGGCAAACCTGGATGTAACTGTGTCGTGGATGTGACCGCATTATTCACTGCGCAACAGGCGAAATACGGTCTTTCACATTGATTAACAAGGATAGTAACAATATCAACTGCGCCATGCCATGTAACAGTTGTGAAGATTTACGTAGCAATGGCTCAGGCCAGATCGCCCTGAACTAACGGCACAAAGCGGACGGGTTCGATGATTTCTTCAATTAATTCATCACCCTGGCGATGTAAACGCTTTAAGACCTGCTGATCTTCGCCTACTGGCAGCACCATTTTGCCACCCTCACCTAATTGCGCTATCAGCGCAGTCGGAATTTCAGGGGGGGCGGCGGTGACAATGATGGCATCAAACGGGCCACGCGCTGCCCAGCCTTGCCAGCCGTCGCCATGGCGCGTCGAAATATTGTGCAGGTCGAGTTGTTTCAGGCGGCGCTTGGCCTGCCACTGCAACCCTTTGATGCGTTCCACGGAATAAACGTGATTAACAAGATGGGCCAGAATAGCGGTCTGATAGCCCGAACCAGTGCCAATTTCCAGCACGCGAGATTCCGGGTTCAGTTCAAGTAACGCGGTCATCCGCGCCACCATGTAGGGCTGTGAAATCGTCTGCCCACTGCCAATCGGCAGCGCAACGTTTTCCCAGGCTTTATGTTCAAACGCCTCATCGATAAAGCGTTCACGCGGGACATCGGCGATGGCTTTAAGCAGGTGCTCATCGTGAATTCCCTGGGCACGCAGCTGCTCTAACAG
The DNA here is from genome assembly GCF_000963985.1 of Pantoea sp. BL1. Classification (NCBI taxonomy): domain Bacteria; kingdom Pseudomonadati; phylum Pseudomonadota; class Gammaproteobacteria; order Enterobacterales; family Erwiniaceae; genus Pantoea; species Pantoea sp. BL1. Next base: position 15,517 of record NZ_JZRH01000039.1, read on the forward strand.
CGTTTCGATGCGGCGGTTCACCATGCCAGATTTACCTCAGCCTCGATTAACCAGTCGCGTAATACTTCTTGTGCCGCATGTGCAGTGAGATCGACATGCAGTGCCGTTAGCGACACATAACCTGCATCCACCGCCGCGAAATCGGTATCGGGGCCCGCATCCAGTTGATCCCCCGGTGGACCAATCCAGTACAGCGTATGGCCGCGCGGATCTTCCGTGCAAATCACCTGATCGGCAGGATGACGGCTGCCACAGCGTGTCACACGAAAACCTTTGATTTCCGATAGCGGTAGATCAGGCACGTTGATATTCAGGATACGCCCGGTGCGCAGCGGTGCACGGGACAGCGCACGCAGCAGTGTGCAGGTCACTGCCGCTGCGGTGGCATAGTGTTGATGGCCATTGAGTGAAACCGCCAGCGCGGGCAGTCCGAGATGGCGCCCTTCCATTGCGGCGGCCACGGTGCCAGAGTAAATCACGTCATCACCCAGATTGGGGCCGGCGTTGATCCCTGAAACCACAATATCCGGACGTGGCTGCATCAGTTTGTTAACCCCGAGAAACACACAATCCGTCGGCGTACCCATCTGTACGGCGATGTCACCATTCTCATGGGTAAAAGTACGCAGCGGGGTTTCTAACGTCAGGGAATTTGATGCGCCACTTCGATTGCGATCGGGCGCGACAACCTGCACCTCCGCAAACTCACGCAGTGCGCGAGCCAGCGTCTGAATGCCGGGGGCATGAATTCCATCGTCGTTGCTGAGCAATATCCGCATCTGTTCCTGACCTTTGTTCATTCAACTGGCCCTCAACTCGCCTGGCATCCGTTGTTAGGGTGCCGAATAAAGAAGATCTGGCGAGACGAAGATGTTTGCATTCTAGCGGTGAGGCGCGGGAAGTGGTAGGCGTAAATCACGGAACTTCCGGCGTTTGCCGCAACATTACGCAGCCGGAGTAAAGATTTACCCGGCGTTAAGGCCGGGTAAAGTGGGGTTATTCCTCGCTGATAGGCGCAGCGGCACCGTTACTCAGCAGTTCGCGCACCACGCTGGTGGCAAAACTCCCGGCTGGCAGCCAAAACTGCATCTCGAGCGTCACGTCATCCCACCAGTTCCAGCGCAGATCTTTCGGCACCACCAGCATAGCGCGGCGTGCCGCATCGACGCGTTCACGCTCCAGCAGCGCCAGCAAATCCGCAGCAGGTGCGAGATTAGCCTGCTCAAAGGCCAGCGCGTCTCCCTGGGGGCCCAGCTCACCTCGCCCGGCGAGCGGCGCGGTGATGCGCAATTCATGATGATTCACACGCTGCTGCAATTCCGCCAACTCTTCCGCCCGCGCCACAAACCAGCTGCCGCGTCCGGCCAGCTGCAGCGCATCGCCCGCCTGCACCTGATCCAACACGCCATCACGCTGCAACCGCGCACTGGTGACCTGATTAAACAGCTGGCTGCGCGCAGCGGACAGCAAAATACCTTTCATGCTGCGATCGCGCGGGCGGAACTTATCTTCTGCCCACAATTTTGCCTGCGTCAGGTTATTACCGCCGCGGCCAAAGCGTTGTTCACCAAAGTAGTTAGGCACGCCGCTTTGCTGGATATGCTGCAAGCGCGCTTTCACTTCAGCGCGATCCGAAATCTGACGCACAACCAAGCGGAACGCATTACCTGCTAGCGCGCCAGTGCGCAATTTGCGCTTATGGCGGATCACCTGCAAAATTTCCACCCCTTCCAGCTGGAAACCGGCCAAATTCGGCATCGCGTTACCCGGCACGCGGAAACACAGCGTCTGCTCGGTCACCGCATGGCGGTCTTTCATTCCGGCATAGCTCATATCACGTTGATGCACGCCGAGGAATTTCGCGATTGCTTCAGCGACAAAGCGCGTATTGCAACCGATCTTGCGGATGCGCACTAGCACCTGCTCGCCTTCGCCATCATAGGGATAGCCGAGGTCTTCAATCACCACGAAATCTTCGGGATTGGCCTTGATCACGGCGGTGGCGCTCGGAACGCCGTGCAGGTAAAGCAGTTCGCTCATACTTAATCGGCCTTCACCAGCAGCGCCACGGCTTCACAGGCAATGCCTTCGCCACGGCCGGTAAATCCGAGCTTCTCGGTCGTGGTCGCTTTGACGTTGACATCATCCATATGGCAGCCCAGATCTTCGGCGATGTTGACGCGCATCTGCGGCACATGCGGCAGCATTTTCGGCGCTTGCGCGATGATGGTCACGTCGACGTTACCAATGCGATAACCTTTCTGCTGGATGCGACGCCAGGCTTCACGCAGCAAGCCACGGCTGTCCGCCCCTTTGAAGGCGGGATCGGTGTCCGGGAATAGCTTACCGATATCGCCCATCGCCACCGCGCCGAGCAGTGCATCCGTTAATGCATGCAGCGCCACATCGCCATCTGAATGGGCAATAAAACCGTGTTCGAAGGGAATACGCACCCCGCCAATCACTAACGGACCTTCGCCGCCAAAAGCGTGAACGTCAAAACCGTGACCGATACGCATCATGCGCTCTCCTTTAACTGAATCTGGGTTAGATAGAAGGCCGCCAGCGCCAGGTCTTCTGGCCGCGTCACCTTAATGTTGTCGCTGCGTCCGCTAACGAGCTCTGGATGATAGCCGCAATATTCCAGCGCCGACGCTTCATCGGTAATGGTAGCGCCTTCATGAAGTGCACGCGTTAAACACGCCGTCAGCAGCTGATGCGGGAAAAATTGTGGCGTAAGTGCGTGCCAAAGATCTTCGCGTTCAACGGTATGCGCAATCGCCGCTTTACCGGGTTCAGCACGCTTCATGGTGTCACGCACCGGTGCCGCCAGAATCGCCCCGACTTTGCTGTGCTCACGAACCGCCAGCAGGCGCGCCAGGTCATCCGGGTGTAAGCATGGCCGCGCGGCATCGTGCACCAGTACCCATTCGCTATGTTGAATTGCCTGCAAACCTGCCAGCACCGACTCCGCACGCGTGTCGCCACCTGTCACGCGCAGTACGCGCGAATCCTGCGCCAATGGCAGCGAATCAAACCAGCCATCATCAGGACTGATGGGCACGATCACTTGTTTAACGGCTGGATGAGCCAGCAAGCGCGCAACGCTGTGTTCAAGAAGGGTAAATTGACCAATGGTCAGATACTGTTTTGGGCAGGCAGCCTGCATACGGCTGCCCACGCCTGCGGCAGGCACCACGGCAATCACATCCGCAAGGGAAGAGAGGTTGTTCATGGTTTATCGTTGTTGATTTTGCGCAGCTTGTTGCGCGTTACGTTTATTCTGGTCTGGCACCAGACGATAGAAAGTCTCACCGGGCTTAATCATACCCAGTTCATTACGTGCACGTTCCTCAATTGCTTCTGAACCGCCATTGAGGTCATCAATTTCGGCAAACAACTGATCGTTACGTGCTTTGAGTTTGGCGTTATTCGCCTGTTGCGACGCGACGTCTTCATTGACGCGCGTATAGTCATGAATACCGTTCTTACCCAGCCACAAGGAATATTGGAGCCATCCCAGCAGCACGAGCAACAGTAACGTCAGTTTTCCCATCCCCGCCCCCTGAAAAACGGCCCAATCATCCCATAACTTCGCACAGGACTCCACAGTGACAGTGAAAATGCCAGCAGCAGACGATTGTCTGTACAAAAAACGGCAAGGCTAAAAGCGGGACGGCAGGTAAAGTTTTGTAACCTGCCGATGCGTTTGCACATCAGGATCGGACTACCAACCCGAGAGAAATGAGAACAGCAGCCAAAACAGGCAGACAACAACAATCGCGGTGATCACCCCACTCCAGACCAAGCGCCCACGAATCATTAAGCTCAGCACGATGCCAATCAGCACCGAAACCGGTAACAGCGCGAGGAAGAAAGGCCAGGTGTAGAGAAAGAAGAACAGCGTATTGGAGCCGTAGAGCATGAACGGAATCGCCAGCGCGCACCAGTACGAGAGAAAGCCAATCACGCCGCCCGGTAATGATGAGCGAGACTCATCCGGGGTGCGTTCATCTTTACGTGCCAGCATGGGGGTAACGTTCTGCATAGAGATCCTGTTGACGCTTAAACGCGGCAAACCTGATGAGATTTGCCGCTGTCGGTTCAGGATCTGATGATATCGCGGTGACGCAGGAGGTCTAACAATTGGGCACTCAGTTTTGTAACCAATTGTTCGCCATCAAGATGGATTTCCGGCGCGTCTGGCGCCTCATAAACACTGTCGATACCGGTAAAATTACGCAGCTCACCGGCTCGGGCTTTTTTGTACAAACCTTTGGGATCGCGCGCTTCACACACGGCCAGCGGCGTATCGACAAACACCTCGATAAACTGCCCGGTACCAAGCAAGTCACGCACCATCTGACGCTCCGCGCGATGCGGCGAAATAAAGGCGGTTAATACCACTAAACCGGCATCCACCATCAGTTTCGCCACTTCTCCTACGCGCCGGATGTTCTCTTTACGATCGTCATCACTGAAGCCGAGGTCACGGCACAGGCCGTGACGCACGTTATCGCCATCCAGCAGATAGGTGCTGACGCCAGCACGATGCAGCGCCTGCTCCAGCGCACCGGCCACCGTGGATTTTCCCGAGCCTGATAACCCGGTAAACCACAGCACCACGCCTTGATGGCCGTGCTGCTGTTCCCGCTCTTCTCGGGTGACCGGATGGTCATGCCACACCACGTTTTCGTCGTGTTGGGCCATTACTTGCCACCCAGCAGGTCGCGCGCATTCCAGTGTGGGAAATGACGACGCACCAGTGCATTCAACTCAAGCTCAAATTCACTGTATTGACCGGCTTGCCCACGCACATCAGTCAGCGGTTGATTGATCATCCCCGCACCGACCGTGACATTGCTCAGGCGATCGATAAAGATCATGCCGCCCGTGACCGGGTTCTGGCGATACGCATCCAGTACCATCGGCTCATCAAACGTGATCTCGACCAGGCCGATACCGTTCAGCGGCAGGCTTTCCACCGCACGTTTTTCCAGCGTGTTGATCTCCACCTGGTGAATGATGTTTTCCACGCGGCCGCGCGCTTTTTTACCGGCAATCTTCACTTCATAGCTTTGACCCGGCTGTAGCGGCTGTTCTGCCATCCATACCACGTCAACCGTGGCAGATTGCACCGCTTGCAACTCAGCAGCGGCATCGACCAACAGGTCGCCACGGCTGATGTCGATCTCATCTTTCAGCACCAGCGTAATGGCTTCACCCGCTGCCGCTTCCTGCAAATCACCGTCAAAAGTCACAATGCGCGAAATCGTTGATTCGACGCCGGATGGCAGCACTTTCACGCGCTGTCCCACCTGCACCGTGCCTGATGCCAGCGTACCGGCATAACCACGGAAATCGAGGTTTGGACGGTTCACATACTGCACCGGGAAGCGCATCGGCTGATGATCCACCACGCGGTTCAGTTCCACGGTTTCCAGCACGTCAAGCAGCGTCGGGCCGCTGTACCATGGCATGGTCACACTTGGCGTCGCCACGTTATCGCCTTCCAGCGCAGACATCGGCACAAAGCGAATATCGAGATCTTCCGGCAGCTGACCAGCAAAATCGAGGTAAGACTGTTTGATCTGTTCAAAAGTCTCTTGCTTGTAATCCACCAAATCCATCTTGTTGATGGCGACGACCAAATGCTTGATACCCAGCAGCGTCGAGATAAAGCTGTGACGACGAGTCTGATCCAGCACGCCTTTGCGCGCATCGATCAGCAGAATCGCCAGATCACAAGTGGATGCGCCGGTCGCCATGTTACGGGTGTACTGCTCATGTCCCGGCGTATCCGCGATGATGAATTTGCGTTTCTCGGTGGAGAAGTAGCGATACGCCACGTCGATGGTGATGCCCTGCTCACGCTCAGCCTGCAGGCCATCCACCAGCAGCGCCAGATCGAGTTTCTCGCCCTGGGTGCCGTGACGCTTGCTGTCGTTGTGCAGCGAAGAGAGCTGATCTTCATAAATCTGACGGGTATCGTGCAGCAGGCGACCAATCAGCGTACTTTTGCCGTCGTCGACGCTACCGCAGGTCAGGAAACGCAGCAGGCTTTTGTGTTGTTGCGCGGTCAGCCAGGCTTCGACTCCGCCCTGATCGGCAATCTGTTGTGCAATTACGGTATTCATCTGCGTCTCCTTAGAAATAACCCTGACGTTTCTTCATTTCCATCGAACCGGCCTGGTCGCGGTCAATCACGCGCCCCTGGCGTTCACTGGTGGTGGAGACCAGCATCTCTTCAATAATTTCCGGCAACGTTTGCGCTTCGGATTCGACAGCACCGGTCAGCGGCCAGCAGCCGAGGGTACGGAAACGCACCATACGCTGTTTGATCACTTCGCCAGGTTGCAGATCAATGCGATCGTCATCAATCATCATCAGCATGCCATCGCGCTCCAACACCGGACGCGGCGCAGCAAGGTACAACGGCACGATTTCGATGTTTTCCAGGAAGATGTACTGCCAGATATCCAGCTCGGTCCAGTTGGAGAGCGGGAACACGCGAATGCTTTCACCTTTGTTGATCTGGCCGTTGTAGTTATGCCACAGCTCTGGACGCTGATTTTTCGGATCCCAACGATGGAAACGGTCGCGGAACGAGTAGATACGCTCTTTGGCACGTGACTTCTCTTCGTCACGACGTGCACCACCAAAGGCAGCATCAAAACCGTACTTATTCAGCGCCTGTTTCAGGCCCTCGGTTTTCATGATGTCGGTGTGCTTGGCGCTACCGTGGACGAACGGGTTGATGCCCATCGCCACGCCTTCCGGGTTACGGTGAACCAGCAGTTCCGCGCCCATGTTTTTCACGGTGCGATCGCGAAACTCGTACATTTCGCGGAATTTCCAGCCGGTATCAACGTGCAGCAGCGGAAATGGCAGCGTGCCAGGATAGAAGGCCTTACGCGCCAGATGCAGCATCACCGAGGAGTCTTTACCGATGGAGTACATCATCACCGGGTTGCTGAACTCGGCCGCCACCTCGCGGATGATATGGATACTCTCTGCCTCCAGTTGGCGCAGATGAGTAAGACGATTTTGGTCCATAATTTTTCCTCAAGCCAAATTGACAACGGCGGACTCGCGAGCCCCCTGCTGTGCCGAATGTTGGAACCAGGCTAATTGCCCGTGTAAATTCACCACTTCGCCAATCACGATGAGTGCTGGCGTGGGCGCGGCCACTGCCAGCGCCTCTAGTTGATCTAATGTTCCGGTCAGCACTTGCTGATCCTGTCGCGTGCCACAGCCAATCACTGCCACTGGCGTGGAAGCCGCGCGTCCATGTTCGATAAGGCCCGCCGCGATTTCTGCCGCTTTCAACGTGCCCATATAAATCGCTAAGGTCTGACGCGCACGCGCCAGGGTTGGCCAGTCGATGCCTTCGCTATCACTGCGTAAATGGCCGGTGACAAACAGCACGCTCTGCGCGTGATCGCGATGGGTTAACGGAATCCCGGCATAGGCGGTGGCACCCGCCGCTGCGGTAATGCCCGGCACCACCTGGAACGGAATGCCCGCTGCCTTCGCCGCCTGCAACTCTTCGCCGCCGCGACCAAAGATAAAGGGATCGCCACCTTTCAGACGCACCACGCGTTTACCCTGCTGCGCCAGCTCGACCAGCATCGCATTGGTCTCTTCCTGAGATACGGAGTGTGCTCCAGCGCGTTTACCGACGCAGATGCGGTCAGCATCACGGCGTACCAGTTCCAATACTTCGTCACTCACCAGATGGTCATACAGCACCACATCCGCCAGTTGCATTACCTGCAGGCCACGTAACGTCAGTAAACCGCTGTCACCTGGACCCGCGCCCACCAGCGTGATTTCACCCTGATTGTCGCTGCTGTTCTCTAACTCACGATCCAGCGTGCGGCGGGCTTCATTGACGTTACCGGCTGACATCTGGCTGGCGAACAAACCGTTAAATGCCCGCTCCCAAAAACGACGACGTTCCGACATGCTGTGATAGCGCTGTTTAACCTTGTCACGCCACTGCCCCGCCACTTCAGCCATCTGACCGAGATTGGCAGGTAACAACGACTCAATTTTTTCACGCAGTAAACGAGCCAACACCGGCGCGGTACCGCTAGAGGAGATCGCCACCACTAACGGGGAGCGATCGACAATTGAAGGGAAGATAAAACTGCACTTGGGCTGATCGTCGACGACGTTGACCAGCTTGTGGCGGGCATTAGCGGCATCAAAAACCTGCGCATTGAGCGCGTTATCATCAGTGGCAGCGATGACTAAGAAGACGCCATCCAGTTGAACTGGATCGAAGTGATGTGCAATCCACTCAATGGCATCGATTTCCAGCAGCGCCTGCAACTCATGGCCGAGGTCGCGCGCTGCTACCCGCACACGCGCACCGGCACGTCGCAGCAGTTCGATTTTACGCGCCGCGATTTCACCACCGCCAACAACCAGCACTGGACGGTTTTTGAGATCGGCAAAGAGAGGCAGATAATCCACGTTAACCTTGTTAGTTTTACAATAAGTTAACGCGACTATACTTTCCCACCTTCTGGCAGATGAAATTACGAATTGGCATTAGTAGTTACCGAATGGAATAACGCCCCAGGATTGCTGATAACAATTTGTGCTTAACAGATGATATTGCTGGTGTTTCGGAGCAATTCAAATTGTGCAATCGCGGTCACAGTTTCATACTAACCCGGAATTTTTTAGCATCACGGGATGACATAAAAGGACAATTACTATGTTTGCCACTCTCCGCCGCACCGTGCTGGCTGCACTGATCGCGGGCGGTTTGCCTCTCTTTGCCCATGCTGCAAGCTACGCGCCAGGGCATTTTGCCGAACAGCAGCTACGCCACATCGCCACCTACTTCCCTGGCCGTATGAGCGGCAGCCCTGCTGAGCTGATGACGGCCGACTATTTGCAGCAGCAATTCACCGAGCTTGGCTATAAGAGTAATACCCGCCAGTTCAATACCAGCTACAACTGGTTAGAGCGCAAGGGCGAAACCCGCGCACGTAAAGTCTCCGCCACGTCGGTGATCGCCGCGCGCAGCGGTGCGGTGCCACAAGAAATCCTGATCGTCACGCATCTCGACACCTGGACGCCTCTCAGCCGCCATGAAGCGGATAGCAATCTGGGCGGCCTGCGTTTACAAGGTGTGGACGACAATGCATCCGGTCTGGGTGTGATGCTGGAACTGGCGCAACAGCTGAGTAAAACGCCACTGCACTACGGCGTGCGCTTTGTCGCGCTTAGCGCTGGTGAAGCCGGGCTGCACGGGATGGATGACTACCTGTCGCGCATGAGCGCGCAGGAGAAAAAGAACACGCTGCTGGTGATTGATCTCAACAGCCTGATCGTCGGCGATCACCTCTATTTTAACAGTGGTGCCAATACGCCCTCAGCGGTACGCAAGCAGACCAGCGCACGCGCCGTGCAGCTCGCGCATCGTTACGGTATTTCCGCCGCCAGCCACACCCTGACGGCACGCGACTATCCGGGCGTGAATCCCTTTGATAAAGCCGGCATGCCGCTGCTGGATGTCACCGCCGCCAACTGGGCGCTGGGTAATAAAGACGGACAGCAGCAGCGGGCACACAGTAGCCACTTCCCGGAGGGCAACGTACGCCATCAAACCGACCGTGATAACCTCAATTATCTGGATCGCTGGCTACCGGGCCGGATTACGCAACGCACGCGTGATAGCGTAAAGATCTTACTGCCGCTGGTCACCGAGCTGGCTAACCCAACAACTTAAGGATTTGCTATGTACGTGGTGTATCTCAACTATTTCCGTCCGGCAGAAGAAGCCGATGCGCTGCTGGCGCCACACATTGAGTGGCTGGATCGTTACTTTGACAGCGGTGACTTTATTGCAGCAGGCCGTAAAGATCCGCGCACCGGCGGCATGGTGCTGGTGAAGGAGATGGATCGCGCCCGTTTGGATACTATCCTCGCGGAAGATCCTTTTGTCGCGGTGGCGCATTATAACGTGACCAAAGTGAACGTGACGCGTGCAGCGGAGGCGTTTGAAGGGTTAAAAGGGATTTAAGGACGACATAGTAGCGGCGCGATTTATCGTGTACCTGTCAGCGTTAGATGCGCTACAGGGAGGCGCGATAAATCACGCCGCTACCCTTTTATTGATGCATCAACCTTCGTGCAATCCGCACTCGCGCTTCAGGCCAAAGAAGCGAGTTTCTTCTTCTGCCATGCCCGGCTCCCACTTCTTAGTGGTGTGCGTATCGCCCACTGACAAATAGCCTTCATCCCACAGCGGATGATACTTGAGGCCATGTTGTTTCAGGTACTGGTGCACCTGACGGTTGTCCCAGTCAATGATCGGCAGAATCTTGAACACGCCGCGCTGCACCGCCAGCACTGGCAAACTGGCGCGGCTGCCTGACTGGTCACGGCGCAGACCCGCAAACCAGGTCTGCGCACCCAGCGTTTCCAGCGCGCGATTCATCGGTTCGACCTTGTTGATCTGGTTGTACTGCTCAATCCCCTCGACGCCCTGCTCCCACAGTTTGCCGTAGCGCGCCTCCTGCCATGCAGGAGAAGTCTCAGCACGGAAGATTTGCAGATTGAGATTGAGCTTCTCAGTCAGCTCATCAATAAAGCGGTAAGTTTCCGGGAACAGATAGCCGGTATCGGTCAGGATCACCGGCGTATCCGGTTTCTGCTGCGTCACCATATGCAGCAGAACCGCCGCCTGAATACCAAAGCTGGAGGACAGCACGAACGCGCCCGGCATATTCTCCAGCGCCCAGCTCACGCGTTGCTCAGCGGAGAGTTTCTCCAGCTGCACGTTGCTTTCGGCCAATGCCATGATGCGATCGACTTTGCTGCCACTATTCAGTGCTGCGAGATCAAGTACCGTCATACTGCCTCCGAGTCCCAAAAATCACGGGCGGGATCCACCACGGCTTTGATGATGCCAGCGCGAATCACGAAGTCACCGAAGCCTTCATCGGCCTGACGCTCGGTTGCCCAGCGCGCCACCAGCTCGTCGATGCTGGCCAGAATTTCGCCTTCGTTGATGTTTTCGCGATACATGCGTGGAATGCGTGTACCCATGCGATTGCCGCCAATGTGTAAGTTGTAGCGGCCAGGTGCTTTACCCACCAGACCTAACTCAGCCAGCAAAGCACGGCCACAGCCGTTCGGGCAACCGGTAACGCGTAGCACTATGTGCTCTTGACCAACGCCATGCTTATGCATGATCTCTTCCACCTTGGTCACAAACGAGGGCAGGAAGCGTTCGGCTTCGGCCATCGCTAATGGGCAGGTTGGGAAAGCCACACAGGCCATTGAGTTTTCACGCTGCGGCGTCACCGCTTCCATCAAACCGTGTTCACGGGCGATAGCTTCGATCTGCGCTTTTTGCTTCTCCGGCACGCCAGCCACGATCAGGTTCTGGTTGGCAGTGAGACGGAAATCGCCTTGATGAATTTTGGCAATTTCAGCGATGCCGCGTTTCAGCGGACGGCCTGGATAATCCAGCAGACGGCCGTTTTCAATGAACAGCGTCAGGTGCCATTTCTTATCAATGCCTTTCACCCAGCCAACGCGGTCGCCACGTGTGGTAAACGCGTAAGGACGAATCGGTTCAAACGTCAGGCCAGCACGCTTTTCAACTTCCGCTTTGAAGGTTTCGACACCTACACGTTCCAGCGTGTACTTGGTTTTGGCATTCTTACGGTCGGTACGGTTACCCCAGTCGCGCTGCGTGGTCACTACCGCAGCCGCCACATCAAGGATCTTCTCTACCGGCAGGAAGCCAAACTCACTCGCAGTACGCGCATAAGTCGCTTTATTACCGTGATCGATCGACAACCCACCGCCAACCAACAGGTTAAAGCCAATCAGCTTGCCGTTCTCAGCAATAGCGATGAAGTTCAGGTCATTCGCATGCAGATCGACATCATTATGCGGTGGCACCACCACGGTCGTTTTGAACTTACGCGGCAGATAGGTTTCACCCAGGATCGGCTCTTTATCCGTGGTGGCAACTTTTTCTTTATCCCACCAAATCTCAGCGTATGCGCGGGTTTGCGGCAGCAGGTGCTCAGAGAGCTTTTTCGCCCACTCGTAGGCTTCCTGGTGCAGTTCCGACTCGACCGGATTCGAGGTACAGAGCACGTTACGGTTAACGTCATTCGCCGTTGCCAATGCATCGAGGCCAACTTCGTGCAGCATCTGGTGCGTTGGCTTCACGTTCTTTTTCAGAATGCCGTGAAACTGGAAGGTCTGACGGTTAGTCAGACGGATGCTGCCATAAATGGTTTTATCGGTGGCGAACTTATCAATCGCCAGCCATTGCGTTGGCGTGATAATCCCGCCCGGCAGGCGGCAACGCAACATCATCGCGTGGCGCGGCTCAAGTTTCTGCGCCGCACGCTCCGCACGAATATCGCGGTCGTCCTGCTGGTACATGCCGTGGAAACGGATCAACAGGAAGTTATCGCCACTGAAGCCGCCGGTCAGACCATCATCGAGATCCTCGAGAATGGTGCCGCGCAGGTAGTTACTCTGTTTTTTCAGACGCTCTGCGTCGGTCAGCTTGCCTTCAACGACCAGCGGTCCAGGATGTTTTTCGCTCATTAGTAAACGTCTCGCTGATAACGGCGCTCAATGCGCAGCTCACTTAAAAATTCGTCAGCCGTTTCACGATCCATGCCGCCGTGTTCGACCACCACATCCAGTAATGCCTGCTCAACGTCTTTCGCCATGCGATTAGCGTCGCCGCAGACGTAAAGGTGCGCGCCTTCTTCAATCCAGCGCCACACTTCCGCCCCTTTGGCGCGGATTTTATCTTGTACATATATTTTCTCAGCCTGGTCACGTGACCACGCTAAATCAATGTGGGTCAGCAAACCGTCTTTGACGTACTTCTGCCATTCCACCTGATAGAGGAAATCATCGGTGAAGTGCGGATTGCCAAAGAACAGCCAGTTTTTGCCGCCTGCGCCGTCGTTATCACGCTGCTGCATAAAGGAACGGAACGGCGCGATACCCGTGCCGGGGCCGACCATGATCACCGGAGTTTCCGGATTCGCCGGCAAGCGGAAGTTGTCGTTGTGTTCGATGAACACGCGGATATCGCCCTCTTCTTCGATTCGATCTGCCAGCCAGGTTGAAGCACCGCCGCCGCGCTGACGACCATCAATCTCGTAACGCACCGCACCGACAGTAATATGTACTTCGGTATCCGTTTCCGCTTGCGATGAAGCAATCGAATAGAGGCGCGGTGTGAGAGGACGCAACAGACCAGTGAGCTGTTCTGCATTGAGTTCAGTCGGTGCCTGACGCACCATATCGACAATCGGGAAGCTCTGCGCATAGCTCTGTAATTTCGGTTTATCACCCGACAGCGCCAGCAGCGCATCATTGCGTGACAGCGCAGCATACTGCTCAACGATCTGCGGCGTGTTCACCGTCAACTCATAATGCTTTTGCAGCGCTTCAGCCAGTGGCAGGTTTTCACCGTTAACCTCAACCGGCTCATCGCCTTTCAGCCACACCAATTGCAGCAGTTCCTGCACCAGTTCGGCGTCATTCACAAACCACACGCCCAGCGCATCGCCGGGCTGATAGCGCAGACCAGAATCACCCAGATCGATTTCGATATGGCGAACATCTTTATCCGAATCGCGACCGGTAATTTTTTGGTTAGCGGCAAAACTGGCGGTCAGCGGCGCTTCTTTGGTGTAAGGGCTGCTGTGAATGTCATTCACTGCACCGGAAGCCGTCACGGCCGCCACCACTGAAGGCTCACCTGGCACGCGCGCTTTCAAAATCTCGGTCAGCTGTTGACGCCAGGCCGCAGCTTGCTCTTTGTATTCCACATCGGCATCAACACGATCCAGTAGGCGTTCTGCACCCAGTTCCGCCAGGCGCTCATCAAAATCTTTACCGGCTTTGCTAAAGAATTCGTAAGAGGTATCGCCGAGGCCGAACACCGCAAACGCGGCGCCAGCAGCAAATTTCGGCGCTTTTTTCGACAGCAGGAATTTGTGCAACGCCACGGCTTCTTCTGGTGGCTCACCTTCACCTTGAGTGGAAGTGACAACAACCAGTAATTTCTCCTGACCGATTTGCTTAAACTTGTAGTCACCGGCGTTGACCAGATTAACGCTCAGCTTAGCGGCCAACAGGTCGTCACGCAGCTGTTCAGCCAGGCGACGTGCGTTACCGGTCTGCGATGCGGAGATCAGCGTGATGGTTGGCACCTCGGCCTGCACCGGCGCAGGTGCGGCAACGGCGCCCGGCGTCTGGTTGACCATGCCCCAGAAGTAGCCGGAAAGCCAGGCCATCTGAGTGGTGTTAAAATCCGTGGTCGCTGCCTGTAAGCGCGCGAGTTGCTCCGGATTAAGCGGAAGCATTGAACCTGGTGCCTGAGTCGTCATCGCGTTAAAAATTCCAGTGTCTGAAGTCCGGACCGATATATGGCGGAAGAGTGGGTAGGTTACCGGGCTGTATATTAACGATTAAATACGCCTTCGACATAATTAATAACCAAAATGACTAAGTGGTTTTTCGGGTAATGTTAATCGGCAAAAGTGGTAAATAAAGATGCGTTTATTCAATACGTTAATCAACTTGTTGCGGCATGGGCGTGCGCAAAATGCCCTTTTCATCGTAAGCGGGTGCGAAAAATCTGTGATTCAGGTAAAATTCGGCGGTTTTTAAGTCTGAGAGCCATTATGTCTACCACGCTGTTTAAAGAGTTCCAGTTCGAATCTGCCCACCGCCTGCCGCATGTGCCTGAGGGGCATAAATGTGGTCGTCTGCATGGCCATTCGTTCCTGGTGCGATTAGAAATCACCGGTGAAGTGGATGCGCATACCGGTTGGGTAATGGATTTTGCCGAACTAAAAGCGGCGTTTATGCCGATTTATGATCGTCTCGATCATCACTATCTGAATGATATTCCAGGCCTGGAAAATCCAACCAGCGAAGTGCTGGCAAAATGGATTTGGGATCAGATGAAGCCGATCCTGCCAGAACTGAGTGCAGTGATGATCAAAGAAACCTGTACCGCTGGGTGTACTTATAAAGGTTAATCACGGTTAACGGGCTGCCGCTGTGCAGCCTGACTTTCCTGCTATACGCTTCTTTACGTTCACTTCATCTCGCTGTCATCTGTCCCCTCTACGTTGTTGTCTCCTTCATTAAAGATCAAGAGAATCAACAATGAACTTCGTTAAACGCCTTTCTGTCATTGCTTTGCTTGTTTCAGCCTCTGCTGCCGTTCAGGCGCAAAACGTACTGGATTTTCCGCAACCAGAGAAAGTCCCGGATGAGTTCTATGCCGTGACTGAGATTCCTGCAGGCGGGATGATTAAATACGAAACCGATGCGAAAACCGGTTTTATCGTTGCTGACCGTTTCCAGTCGATGCCGGTTGCCTATCCGGCGAACTACGGTTCACTGACTCAGTCGCTTGGCGGTGATGGCGATCCGCTGGACGTGATCTTCTACACCCGCGCGCCACTGCAACCGGGCACACTGATCAAACTGCGCCCGATTGGCGTGCTGAAAATGATTGATGGTGGCGAAGTGGACGACAAGATTGTTGCGGTTCCAACCAGCAAAATCGATCCAACCGATGACGACATCAAAGAGATGAAAGACCTGCCGAAGATGGAGCAGGAGCGTCTGCAGGCGTTCTTCCGCGTGTATAAGCAGTTGCCAGATGGTCGTAAAAAAGTTGAGCTGAATGGTTTTGAGGATGCGGCGAAAGCCAAAGCTGAGATCAAACAGGCGTTCGACGCGTATAAAGCGAAGCAGTAATACGTTCGGCTGCACCGGTACGGGCTTGAACAAGGTCGCCATAAACGGCGACCTTGCGGAATCGGTGCAAATTTCGCCGGGTGCGCATTGATGCGCACCGAATTCATCAGGCGATATTCAAATACTTATGTGTCTGCATCGAAAGACGCCAGTTACGCGCAATGCAGGTCTCAATGCACAGTTTGGTGGCGGCATCGCCACGACTGATCGGTTGCAGCGCCACGATGCGCTTCTTGTCATCGTGCAAGCCTGCCAGCAGCCCATCCAAAGCTTCCACATCTCGCTCACGCGCCACCGGATGTTTAATTTCATCGGCACGCTGCAACGCCTGTGGCAGCACATCGTAACCACCGCGCATATTCACCTTCGGTGAGACCGTCACCCAGGTGCTGTCAGAACAGTGCACTTCATGCGTACCACTGGTCTCAATCTGGCACTCGAAACCGGCTGCTTCCAACGCCTCGGTCAACGGGCGCAAATCAAAAATAGCCGGTTCGCCACCGGTGATCACCACATGGCGTGCAGTCCAGCCCTGACGTTGAATAGTCTCAATCAGCATCGCCGCATCGGCACTGCCCCAGGCATCACTCTCCACGGTTTTCACCAGAATATCGCCCAGCGAGGTCTCCCGATCGGCCAGTTTTTCCCACGTATGCTTGGTATCACACCAGCTACAGCCCACCGGACATCCCTGTAAGCGGATGAACAGCGCCGGAACACCGGTGTAAAATCCTTCGCCCTGCAGGGTCTGGAACATTTCGTTAATCGGGTAGAACATTTTTTACTCACGTCTAAAATTCGAGGCGCAGATTATGGCAGATTTTCACCGCCGGTTCACAGCTGCTTCGTGCCTAAAAAGCAAAAGCCCCGCACAAGGCGGGGCTTTATCAGCGATGATGCGGCCAATCCGGCCACATCAACAGGCCCTTACTGGCCTTTAACTTCTTTCAGACCGTTGAACGGGGCTTTGTCGCCCAGCGCTTCTTCGATACGAATCAGTTGGTTGTACTTAGCAACACGGTCAGAACGGCTCATAGAACCGGTTTTGATCTGGCCTGCTGCAGTACCGACCGCCAGGTCAGCGATGGTCGCATCTTCAGTTTCACCTGAACGGTGTGAAATCACCGCGGTGTAACCTGCATCTTTTGCCATCTTGATTGCAGCCAGAGTTTCGGTCAGAGAACCGATCTGGTTGAATTTGATCAGGATGGAGTTAGCGATGCCTTTATCGATACCTTCTTTCAGGATCTTGGTGTTGGTCACGAACAGGTCGTCACCTACCAGCTGAATTTTGTCGCCCAGTACTTTGGTCTGATAAGCGAAGCCCGCCCAGTCAGACTCGTCCAAACCGTCTTCGATAGACACGATTGGGTACTGTTTGGTCAGGTCTTCCAGGAAGTGCGTGAACTCTTCAGAGGTGAAAGCTTTGTTGCCTTCGCCAGCCAGCACATATTTGCCGTCTTTGTAGAATTCAGACGCTGCACAGTCCATCGCCAGGGTGATGTCTTTGCCCAGCTCGTAGCCTGCTGCTTTTACCGCTTCAGCGATAACAGCCAGTGCTTCGGCGTTAGAACCCAGGTTAGGCGCGTAGCCACCTTCGTCACCGACCGCAGTGCTCATGCCTTTGGCTTTCAAAACTTTTGCCAGGTTGTGGAAAACTTCAGAACCCATACGGATGGCTTCTTTCACGTTTTTCGCGCCAACTGGCTGAATCATGAATTCCTGGATATCAACGTTGTTATCCGCGTGCTCACCACCGTTGATGATGTTCATCATAGGCAGTGGCATAGAGAATTTGCCTGGGGTGCCGTTCAGTTCTGCGATGTGCGCATACAGTGGCAGGCCTTTAGAAGCCGCAGCCGCTTTAGCTGCTGCCAGCGAAACCGCCAGAATGGCGTTAGCGCCGAAGTTGGATTTGTTCTCAGTACCGTCCAGCTCGATCATGATCTTATCGATGTTCGCCTGGTCTTTGGCATCTTTACCGGTTACCGCAGCAGCGATAGGACCGTTAACAGCGGCAACCGCTTTGGTCACGCCTTTGCCCAGGAAACGAGATTTGTCACCGTCACGCAGCTCCAGTGCTTCGCGAGAACCGGTTGAAGCACCTGATGGCGCAGCAGCCAGACCAACGAAACCGCCTTCCA
This sequence comes from Pantoea sp. BL1, assembly GCF_000963985.1. Lineage (NCBI taxonomy): Bacteria > Pseudomonadati > Pseudomonadota > Gammaproteobacteria > Enterobacterales > Erwiniaceae > Pantoea > Pantoea sp. BL1. The sequence continues at coordinate 33,450 of NZ_JZRH01000039.1, forward strand.
GATGCACTTCTGCTTCTACAGTCGGGTTGCCACGGGAGTCGATGATTTCACGACCGATGACTTTTACGATTTTGGACATTCGATTTTCCTCAGTACAAGTTAGTCAATCCTAAGACAAACAACGCGCGAAAAGTTCGCGCGCTGTTCGTTAAACTCTTACTTCGCTAACCGCTTCTGGTGCTCCTGCGCGGCTTTAACAAAGCCAGCGAACAGCGGATGACCATCACGCGGGGTCGACGTGAATTCCGGGTGGAACTGACAAGCTACAAACCACGGATGGTTTGGGAGTTCGATGATTTCCACCAGCTGGTCGTCGCCGGAACGGCCCGCAATATGCAGACCCGCCGCTTCAATCGGCTTCAACAGCAGATTGTTCACTTCATAACGATGACGGTGACGTTCAGTAATCACGTCAGAACCGTATAGCTGGCGCACTTTACTTTCCGGCGTCAGCTGGCACTGCTGGCTACCCAGACGCATGGTGCCGCCCAGATCGCTCTGCTCAGTACGTTGCTCAACGTTGCCTTCTTCATCACGCCATTCAGTGATCAGCGCGACCACTGGGTACTTACAGTCTGGCACAAATTCCGTTGAGTTGGCGTCTGCCATCCCGGCCACGTTGCGTGCGAATTCCATCAGCGCAACCTGCATACCCAGGCAGATACCAAGGTAAGGGATGTTGTTCTCACGCGCGTACTGCGCCGTGAGCATTTTGCCTTCCACACCACGGTAGCCGAAGCCACCCGGGATCAGGATAGCATCCAGATCTTTCAGAATTTCGACACCGCGTGATTCCACATCCTGCGAGTCGATCAACTTAATGTTCACGGTCACACGATTTTTCAGGCCACCGTGCTTCAGTGCTTCAATCACTGATTTGTAAGCATCTGGCAGCTCGACATACTTGCCGACCATCCCGATGGTCACTTCGCCGCCCGGATTGGCTTCTTCATAGATAACCTGTTCCCATTCGGCCAGGTTCGCTTCCGGTGCGCTCAGATTGAAACGCTTACAGATATAGTCATCCAGACCCTGTGATTTCAACAGGCCAGGAATCTTGTAGATGGAATCCACATCTTTCAGGGAAATAACCGCTTTCTCTGGCACGTTACAGAACAGAGCGATCTTCGCACGTTCGTTGGCCGGCACAGCACGGTCAGAACGGCAGATCAGCACATCAGGCTGGATACCGATCGACAGCAGCTCTTTCACTGAATGCTGGGTTGGCTTGGTTTTCACTTCGCCTGCAGCGGCCATATACGGCACCAACGTCAGGTGCATATACATGGTGTGTTCACGGCCCACATCAACGGCCATCTGGCGAATCGCTTCGAGGAACGGCAGGGATTCGATATCGCCTACGGTACCGCCGATTTCCACCAGCACGACATCATGACCTTCGCCGCCTTCAATAATGCGTTCTTTGATGGCGTTGGTGATGTGTGGGATGACCTGAATCGTGGCACCCAGATAGTCACCGCGACGCTCTTTGCGCAGCACTTCTGAGTAGATACGACCGGTCGTAAAGTTGTTGCGGCGCGACATTTTGGTACGGATGAAGCGCTCGTAGTGACCCAAGTCCAGATCGGTTTCGGCCCCATCATCGGTAACAAATACTTCACCGTGCTGCGTTGGGCTCATGGTACCCGGATCGACGTTAATGTACGGATCGAGTTTCATGATGGTCACATTCAGACCACGTGCTTCAAGGATGGCTGCGAGGGAGGCTGCGGCAATGCCTTTGCCCAGAGAGGATACGACCCCGCCGGTCACAAAAATATAATTCGTTGTCATGCTGAACCTGAGAGTTTAGGTTTAAAGACGGTGGAATAACCAAGACGGGAAAATAGTATACCCGAAGTCGTCCTCAGCCACAATTGATGAATCACATCACCCCCCCGCATTGCAGCCGATAACATAGCGAATAGGCGAGGGTGAAATGTTGATGTGCGTCACAAAGTTGCCGCTTGGCTGAATCGAGTAAGCTCAAGCGGACAATTTATGCGCAATGCAGGAATAATCGACGATTTAAAGAATAACCGCTTAGTCTTTGTTCTCACTGCATTTCACCTGCTGCCAGGCGGCTTCCATTTGATCCAGGGTCGCATCCTGCATCGCCAGTCCCTGCCCGCTGATGATGGATTCAACCTGGCGGAAGCGACGCTCAAATTTATCATTGGCTTTTTGTAAGGCGATTTCGGCCTTGCTGCCCAAATGACGAGAAAGGTTGACGGTGGCAAACAGCAAATCGCCAATCTCCTCTTCCAGCTTGTCATTGTCGACCACCGCCTGTTGCGCTTCGTGCATCACTTCATCGATTTCTTCATGCACTTTATCGAGCACTGGCCCCAGGTTGTTCCAGTCGAATCCCACCGTGCTACAGCGCTTCTGGATTTTGTGAGCACGCATCAGTGCAGGTAAGGCCTTAGGAATGTCATCCAGCACCGAATTCTGTGACTTCTCTGCGCGCTCGCTGTGTTTGATCGCTTCCCAGTTTTTCAGCACTTCCTGTGTGGTTTCAGCCTGCACATCACCAAAAATATGCGGATGACGGCGCTCCAGCTTGTCGCTGATGGCGTTGCAGATGTCATCGAAATTGAAACGCTGTTGCTCATCGGCCATCTGCGCATAAAACACCACCTGAAACAGCAGGTCGCCCAGTTCACCGCGCAGGTCATCAAAGTCCTCGCGCTGAATCGCGTCGATCACTTCGTAGGTCTCTTCCAGCGTGTAAGGGGCGATGGAGGCGAAGGTCTGCTGACGATCCCACGGGCAGCCACGTTCCGGGTCGCGCAAGGTTTGCATGATGGTGAGCAGACGATTCAGGGCGGTCATGGGGAAATCCTTAGGGGTTAAAAATGGAAAAGGTCGCCAAAATGGCGACCCTGAGGCGCACCGAAATCAGGTCGACACGTCATTGATGGCCATACCCTGCACCCAAAACAACGTAGACGTGCCATTTCGGGCGTACGGTAAATGCCTGGCTGCCCTTTCATGGCGGCCTGACCACATCAGTTCAGACGGCGTGCGTCGATGATATCCGGCACCTGGTTAAGACGCGCCAGCACGCGACCCAGCACCTGCTGGTTGTAGATTTCGATATCCATATCAATGGTTGCCAGCTGCTTTTTGGTGTCGCTGCGGCTGGAAACACCCAGCACGTTAACCTTCTCATTCGCCAGAATGGTGGTGATATCACGCAGTAACCCGCTGCGATCGTTGGCGGTGACGCGTACCACCAGCGAATAGCCGCTCGAGTAATCTTCGCCCCACACCGCATCGACAATACGCTCAGGCGCATGGGAGATCAGTTCGCTGAGCTGGTCACAGTCGGCACGGTGAATGGAAATTCCGCGCCCCTGGGTGATAAAGCCCACAATATCGTCACCCGGAATCGGCTGGCAGCAGCGCGCAATGTGGTGTAGCAGATTGCCCACACCTTCCACCACCACGCGCCCACTCTCTCTGCGCGCAGAGGAAGGCTGATGTGATTTTTGCGTCAGCTGGCGCAGCGCTTCACGATCTTCCTCTTCCGCACTCGGCTTGTTGAGCTTGGCCTGCAGGAAGTTGACCATCTGATTGAGGCGAATATCACCGCCGCCAATCATCGCCAGTAGCTCATCCTGCGAGCTGACGTTATAACGCGGCAGCAGAATTTTTTCTGCATCGCGGAAACTGATATCCAGCTGGCTCAACTCGCTTTCAAGAATCTGGCGGCCAGCCAGAATGTTCTTGTCGCGATCTTGTTTGCGGAACCAGGCATGAATTTTTGAACGGCCACGGCTGGTGGTGATATAGCCGAGGTTCGGGTTTAGCCAGTCGCGGCTCGGGTTCGGCTGCTTCTGGGTAATGACCTCAATCTGATCGCCCATCTGCAATTGATAGGTGAACGGCACGATACGGCCGCTGATCTTGGCACCAATGCAGCGATGGCCGATATCACTGTGAATATGATAAGCGAAGTCCAGCGGTGTTGAACCGGATGGCAGATCGACCACATCGCCTTTCGGGGTAAACACGTACACCCGATCGTCAAAGACCTGGCTGCGCACCTCTTCCAGCATCTCGCCGGAATCCGCCATCTCTTCCTGCCAGGTAATCAGCTTACGCAGCCACGCAATGCGTTCTTCGTGCCCTGCCGCACCGCGCGCGTTGCTGGAAGTCGGGCCTTCTTTGTACTTCCAGTGCGCGGCCACGCCCAACTCCGCATCTTCATGCATCTGGCGAGTACGAATCTGGATCTCTACCGTCTTGCCCTGCGGACCGAGCACCACCGTGTGAATGGATTGATAACCGTTGGGTTTTGGATTGGCAACGTAGTCGTCGAACTCGCTGGGAAGATGGCGATACAGCGTGTGCACGGTGCCCAGGGCGCCATAGCAATCCTGCAAACGTTCCGCCACGATGCGCACCGCGCGCACATCGAACAGCTCATCAAACGCCAGCGACTTCTTCTGCATCTTGCGCCAGATGCTGTAGATATGTTTCGGGCGGCCATAGACTTCAGCACGCACGCCCTCCTTCTGCATCTCTGCACGTAAGTTACTCACGAAGTTATCAATGTAACCTTCGCGGTCAATACGGCGCTCATGCAGCAGTTTGGCGATGCGTTTGTACTCATCGGGGTGCAGATAGCGGAAGCAGTAATCTTCCAGCTCCCATTTGAGCTGACCGATACCCAGACGATTGGCTAACGGCGCATAGATGTTGGTGCTCTCTTTGGCAGCGAGCACACGTTCATCTTCTGGTGCATCCTTCATTTCACGCAGGTGGGCGATACGCTCCGCCAGCTTGATGACCACGCAGCGGAAATCTTCCACCATCGCCAGCAGCATGCGGCGCACGTTATCCACCTGCTCGGAGGCCATCGAATCATTGTGGATGGCTTTCAGCTGGCGGATCGCGTCCATATCGCGCACGCCGTGTACCAGCGAGACAATGCCTTTGCCGAACGACTTTTCCAGCTCTTCTTCACTGACCACATCCGCGTTGGCCAGCGGGAACAGTAAGGCCGCACGCAGGCTATCGTTGTCCATACTGAGCATGGTGAGTATTTCCACCATCTCAATACCGCGCCACAGCAGCAGAGCCTGATCTGGATGGTTGTGCGTTTCGGTTTCACAGTAGCGCCAGGTATCCGCCAATCGCTGACAGGATTGCGGATTATTGATATTTAAACTGGCGATCCACTGGTCGAGGGCAAATTCCCCTTCCGTATTCAAATGCGCACTTCTAACCGCAACCATATCCTCTCCTGCCATAACGACGAAAACGCCGCTTATGCTTTGCTAAACAGCACCATGGACTCGAGATGACTGGTATGAGGGAACATATCCAGCATCGCGACCCTTTCCAAATGGTAGCCCGCCGACAGTAATGCCTGACTGTCGCGCGCAAGTGTTGTTGGGTTACAGGAAACATAGACCACGCGTTGTGGCGCAAGTTTAACGATATGCGACATCACACCCGCGGCCCCAGCACGTGCTGGATCCAGTAACACCTTGTTAAATCCCTGCGCTGCCCACGGCTGGTGGGCAACGTCTTCTTCCAGGTTGTGCTGGAAAAAGCGGACATTTTTAAGATTATTCAGCTCAGCATTATACGCTGCCTGGTGGACTAAAGCTGCAACACCCTCCACACCCACAGCATTTTGTACGAACTTTCCTACAGGCAAAGTGAAATTACCCATACCGCAAAACAGATCCAGCACCCGATCTTCGGGCTGTAAATCGAGCCATTCAATGGCTTTTGCCACCATCTGCTGATTCACGCCATCATTCACCTGAATGAAATCCTGCGGGCTGAAAGTCAGTTTCAAATCAAACGATTGGTAGAACGGTGCATAATCCCCCAGCGGCTGCAAAGTGTCGCCGCCGTCGGCCAGATACAGCATCAGCTGATGCTCATGCGAAAAGCGTTCCAGTTTTGCACGATCGCCTGCGGACAATGCATCAAGATGACGCAGCACCATTACCGGGCCATTGTCCGCCAGCACTAACTCGACATGGCCCAGTCGCCGTGCGGCCTGCAGGGTGCTGAGGCAGTGGTGCAATGGCTGGAGTAACGCCTCAAGCTCGGGCACCAAAATGGGGCATTGGCTTAGCGCCACTAAATCATTGGTTGCTGCCTGGCGGAAACCCATCAGCAAACGCTGCTGTTTAGGCTGCCATTGCAGTCCCAGGCGAGCGCGGCGGCGGTAGCCCCAGGTGTTGCCACTGATGATCTCATTCACCTGCACCGGCAAAGGCGCATCCCGACTCAGCATTCGGCTCAGCGCACGTGCTTTACTCTCCTCCTGTAACGCGATCGCGGCATGCTGTTGCTGGCAGCCGCCGCAGATTCCAAAGTGCACGCAGCGCGGTTTTTCCCGCTGTGCGCTTGGCTGAGTAATCTTTTTGGCTTTGGCCCGCGAGAACTGACGTTTATCTTCCACGACCATGACTTCGGCCTGTTCACCCGGCAGTGCGCCGCTGACAAACATCGCTTTGCCATTATGGCGCGCAACACCTTGTCCAAAGGGGTCAAGGTCTTCGATAGTGACGGTAATACGCTGCTTTGTCGCCACACGCTGTTTTGCGGAGTAAAATTGCGCCATAGTGTTGTGAATTCTCTAAATTAATGGGTGTGCCATCGCAAGCGGATTGTGCACAGGGATATCAATGCCAGGAGTTGCCAGGCCACAATTATGACCAAATATAGCCTGCGGGCGCGAATGATGATTTTGATACTGGCGCCAACGTTAATGATTGGTCTGCTGCTCAGTACCTTCTTCGTGGTGCACCGTTATAACGAATTACAACATCAGGTGCGCGATGCCGGATCGAACATTATTGAACCGCTGGCTGTCTCCAGCGAATACGGCATGACCTGGCACAATCGTGATGCGATTCGCGAGCTGGTCAGCCTGCTGCATCGTCGTCATTCCGATATTGTCCGTGCCATTACCATTTTCGACAACAACAATCACATCTACGTCACCTCGAACAACAACCAAAACCTCGCGTTATTGCAAAAAGAAGACATCTCGACGCTGGAAGATGGTGTATCGGTGGAGCGCCACGGCAATTTGATGGTGCTGCGAACCCCGATTATCTCCGAACGCTATTCCGTAGACGAACTGCCCGGTGAAGATGCCAAACCCGCGGGGAATCCGTTGGGGTATGTGGCAATTGAACTCGATCTGCAATCGGTGCGGCTGGAGCAGTACAAAGAGGTGTTTGTGGCCACTTTGCTCTTACTGTTTTGTTTGTGCATCGCCATGCTGTTTGCCTATCGTCTGATGCGCGACGTCACCGGGCCGATTCGGAACATGGTTTCCACCGTGGACCGCATCCGTCGCGGCCAACTCGACAGCCGCGTTGATGGCTACATGCTGGGCGAACTGAGCATTCTGAAAAACGGCATCAATGCCATGGCGATGTCGCTCACTGCCTATCACGAAGAGATGCAGCAGAATATCGATCAGGCCACCTACGATCTGCGTGAAACCCTGGAACAGCTGGAGATTCAAAACGTCGAGCTGGATTTAGCGAAGAAGCGCGCGCAGGAAGCGGCGCGTATCAAATCCGAATTCCTCGCCAATATGTCGCATGAATTACGAACACCGCTCAACGGAGTGATTGGCTTTACCCGTCAGATGCTGAAAACCGGACTGAGCACCAACCAGCGCGATTATATGAGCACTATTGAGCGCTCGGCCAATAACCTGCTGAGCATCATCAACGATGTGCTGGATTTCTCGAAACTCGAAGCCGGCAAGCTGGTGCTGGAATCGATCCCCTTCCCGCTCCGCGCCACGCTGGATGAAACCCTGGTGCTGCTGGCACCTTCAGCACATGACAAAGGGCTGGAGATCACCGTTTGTCTGGAAAAACAGGTGCCGGATAATGTGATTGGCGACCCGCTGCGTTTACAGCAGATCATGATTAACCTGATTGGTAATGCCATTAAGTTTACTGAGCAGGGGCACATCGATTTGCGTGTTGAGCTGCGTAGCCTGAGCACCACGCGCGTTGAACTGGAAATTCAGGTACACGACACCGGCATTGGCATTTCTGAGCAGCAACAGTCACAGCTGTTCCAGGCGTTCCGTCAGGCCGATGCGAGTATTTCCCGCCGCCACGGCGGCACCGGTTTGGGTCTGGTGATCACGCAAAAACTGGTGTCGGAGATGGGCGGAGAGATTGCATTCCACAGCCGTCAAAATCAGGGATCCACTTTCTGGGTGCACGTTCATCTCGATCTCAATCCCAACGCGCCGCCCATCCCGCGCATGCTGGAAGATCTGCGTGCCATCCCGTTAGCCTATATCGAACCCCATGCTGCGGTGGCGAAAGCGGTACAGGAGATGCTCAGCATCACGCCGCTGCAGGTTCAGCATTTCACTTCACTGGAAGCGCTGCCGGATACCCGCTTCCCGCTGTTGTTGATGGGATTGCCGGTGAACGATCCTCACCCTGCCACGCTGCCGGATGCGTTAATTCAGCGGCTGCGCGCGCATGCCGATTCGGTACTGCTGGCGCTGCCCAGCGAGATGATGCTGTTCGCCGACGATTTGCGCGCACGTGGCATCGCCGGCTGTATCGCCAAACCCGTCTCACTGACGCGCTTGTTGCCGATGCTGCTGGATTTACACAGTTTGCATAACGATGCCTTACCGCACAGTACCCGCCAGCCGCTGACGGTGATGGCGGTGGATGACAATCCTGCCAATCTGAAATTAATTGGTGCGCTGCTGGAGGAGCAGGTTCAGCACATCATTCTGTGCGACAACGCGGAACAGGCCATCCGCCAGGCGCGGTTACACAAGCTGGATGTGATTTTAATGGATATCCAGATGCCGGATATCGACGGCATTCGCGCCAGTGAAATCATTCGCAGCCTGCCGCTGCATGCGAATACCCCGATTGTCGCGGTCACTGCACATGCACTGGATGGCGAGCGCCAGCAGCTGATTGGTGCCGGGATGAATGATTATCTGGCGAAGCCGATTGACGAAGGCAAACTGAGCCAGCTGTTGCAGCGTTATGCCCCGAACCCCACGGCGGCACCCACACCGCTGCCAGATGTTGCGCCGTCGCTCGACTGGGCGCTGGCACTGCGTCAGGCCGCCAACAAACCGGATCTGGCGCGCGATCTGCTGCAGATGCTGCTGGATTTCCTGCCGGAAGTGGAGGCGCGCGTGGAGAGTTCCATGGCCAGTAATGATGTTAATGGCCTGCGCGAGATCATCCACAAGCTGCACGGCAGCGCCAGCTACAGCGGCGTGCCCAGACTGAAACAGCTGTGTCAGCAGCTGGAGAAGAGTCTGCATCAGGAGAGTGATATCGAAGCGCTGGAGCCGGAATTGCTGGAATTGAGTGATGAGATGGCGAACGTGGCGCGTGAGGCCAGGAAAGTGTTGGGCGTGGGATAAGGGAACGTTTCATGCCCTCTGCCACTCACCAAAGAGAGTTAAACGAGCCAGGTTAAAGAATGACTCGTCGCCTCCATCATCGCAACCAACAGTCCCCCTCGCCCGATCACGGGAGAGGGTTAGGGTGAGGTGACCGCGCCTGTAAGGCCAGCCCCACATTGTTCACTGCCACGACATTGCGCGCGATCAGCCGCATCTATAAGGCCTGCCCCACCTTGATCGTTGCCGCCACATTGCGCGCGGTCAGTCGCACATTTTGCGCCGCATTGGCTAACGCATCCTCCAGCGAGCCAATGCTGAACAGCACACTGAAAACCGCATCCAGCCCGTGCTGATGCACCACGCCAACATCTGCGGTTAAACTGCCCGCAATGCCAATCACCGGCTTGTTAAATTGCTTCGCCACCTTCGCCACACCAATCGGCACTTTGCCGTTAATCGTCTGGCTATCAATGCGTCCTTCGCCGGTAATCACCAGATCGGCATCTTGCACCTGATCCGCTAGCTCAAGGGCTTCCGTGACGATCTCGATACCGCGACGCAGCTCGGCCTGGCAAAACGCATGCAGTGCCGCGCCCATGCCCCCCGCCGCACCGCCGCCCGCAATGTGCAGCACATCAATGTCTAAATCGCGATGGATAATCTCAGCGTAATGCGCCAGCGCGTTATCCAGTTGATGCACCAGTTCCGGCGTGGCTCCTTTTTGTGGACCAAAGATCGCCGAGGCACCTTCTTCACCGGTCAAAGGATTAGTAACATCGCAGGCCACTTCTATGCGGCACTGCTGAATACGTTTATCCAGCTGATCGATTTCAATCCGCGCCAGCTGCGGCAGTGCGCCGCCGCCAAAGGCAATCTCATTGCCCTGCTGGTCCAGCAAGCGAGCGCCCAGCGCCTGCATCATGCCGGATCCTCCATCGTTCGTGGCGCTGCCACCAATACCAATAATGATGTGGTCAACACCGCGATCGAGCGCGTTTTTAATCAGCTCGCCGGTGCCATAAGAGTTGGTGATCAGCGGGTCACGCTGCGCGGCCGGCACCAGTTCCAGACCGCTGGCTGCCGCCATTTCGATAAATGCGCTGCGCTCATCACCGGATAATCCGTAAAAAGCTTCAACCGGCGCGCCGAGCGGTCCGGTCACGGTTAATCTGACAATACTTCCTTGCGTCGCCGCCACCATGGCTTCTACCGTGCCTTCACCACCGTCGGCGACCGGTATTTTCACGTATTCGGCGTCGGGAAAAATCTCGCTAAATCCCGCTTCAATCGCCGCAGCCACTTCCAGGGCAGACAAACTCTCTTTATATGAATCCGGTGCGATGACAATTTTCATAGGCAATCCGAGCGCGATGGGTGACGGAATTCCGTCCTGCTAAAGCAGTGAGCCGTCCGGCATCCGCAGACACCGGACAGGCAAACTACCGGGTGATCTCGACCTGAGCTAATTTTTCATAATAGCAAGCCAGCGCACTATGGTCAGAAGTGCCCTTGCCGTCGACTTTCAGTGCCTGCATCATTTCCATCACCGCAGCCGTCAGCGGCAGATGCGCGCCAATGCCGTGTGAAGTGTCCAGCGCATTCGCCAAATCCTTGATGTGCAGATCGATGCGGAAGCCCGGCTTGAAGTTACGATCCAGCACCATTGGCGCTTTGGCATCCAGTACCGTGCTGCCTGCCAGCCCACCACGAATCGCCTGATAGACCAGTTCTGGGTTTACACCGGCTTTGGTTGCCAGCGACAGCGCTTCGGACATCGCCGCGATGTTCAGCGCCACAATCACCTGGTTCGCCAGCTTGGTCACGTTGCCTGCACCGATATCACCGGTGTGCACCACGGAACCCGCCATGGCTTTCATGATGTCGTAGCATTGGTCGAATACCGCTTTATCGCCACCGACCATCACGGACAGCGTGCCCTCAATCGCTTTCGGCTCGCCACCACTGACCGGCGCATCCAGCATCTTGATGCCTTTTTCTGCCAGCGCATCGTGCACTTCACGGCTGGCCAGTGGCGCAATCGAACTCATGTCGATCACAATCAGGCCAGGCTTCGCGCCTTCGATAATCCCGTTGGCGCCGAGGCAAACCTCTTTCACCTGCGGTGAGTTCGGCACCATGGTGATCACCACATCAACCTGTTCGGCGACCTCTTTTGGCGTTTTCGCCACGGTGGCGCCCAGTTCCACCAGTTCAGCTTCGTTGCTAACGTTGTGGTCGCGCACCACCAGCGAATAACCGGCTTTCACCAGGTTTTTACTCATCGGTTTGCCCATAATACCGAGGCCGATAAATCCAATTTTCATTGCCTTTCCCCTTCGTCAGTTATTTCTTAAATTTGTCGCACAGCGCCTGCGTGGCGTTGCGGAAAACACCCAGATCGCTGCCCACAGCAACGAAGGTGGCACCCCATTCCAGATAACGACGTGCGTCAGCTTCCACCGGCGCCAGAATGCCGCTGGGTTTACCTGCTGCTTTGGCACGTTCAAAAATGTGTTTAATCACTTTCAACACTTCAGGATGCGCAGGCTGGCCGAGATAGCCGAGTGCGGCAGACAAGTCACCCGGGCCGACAAAAATGCCATCCACGCCGTCAACGGCAGCGATCGCGTCGATGTTATCCACGGCCTGCTGAGTTTCGATTTGCACCAACACGGTGATGTTGTCATTGATGGTGGCGTTGTAATCCGGCAGCGTGCCGTACATGTTGCTGCGATGCGAAACCGACACGCCGCGAATGCCCGCTGGCGGATAGCGCGTTGACGCTACGGCGCGAATCGCCTCTTCCTCGGTCTCCACAAACGGCACCAGGAAGTTATAGAAACCAATATCCAGCAGGCGTTTGATGATAATCGGCTCATTGCACGGCGGACGCACTACCGGCGCACTGTGGCTGCCCTTCAGCGCCATCAACTGCGGGATAAAGGTGGTGATGTCGTTTGGCGCGTGCTCGCCATCCAGCACCAGCCAGTCAAAGCCCGCCAGGCCCAGAACTTCGGTGGAAATCGGGCTAGCAAGCGCGCACCAGCTACCAATCAGGGTTTCCCCTGCCAGTAAACGGCGACGAAAAGTGTTCGGCCAGGCATTGCTCATTGTGATTACTCCAGTCGGTTACAACAGGCGCCCGCACGGGGCGCCGGAAACGTTAGCGCACCAGGCAAGGACGCTTGTTATCGAAAGTCCAGTTCGGCACGAGGTACTGCATCGCTTGCGCATCATCACGCGCGCCCAAACCGTGTTTCTGATACAGCGAGTTAGCCTGCATCACCTGATCCATATCCAGCTCGACGCCGAGACCGGGTTTCTGCGGCACCTGTACCATGCCGCCTTTGATTTGGAACGGCTCTTTGGTCAGGCGCTGGTTGCCCTCCTGCCAAATCCAGTGGGTATCGATGGCGGTAATGGCGCCTGGCGCAGCAGCGGCTACGTGGGTGAACATCGCCAGCGAAATATCGAAATGGTTGTTGGAGTGCGAACCCCAGGTCAGGCCGAAGTCGTGGCACATCTGCGCCACGCGCACCGAACCTTGCATGGTCCAGAAATGCGGGTCGGCCAGCGGGATATCCACCGATTGCAGCGACAGCGTGTGGCCCATTTGACGCCAGTCGGTGGCAATCATGTTGGTGGCCGTTGGCAAGCCAGTCGCGCGACGGAATTCCGCCATCACTTCACGCCCGGAATAGCCCTGCTCAGCGCCACACGGATCCTCCGCATACGCCAGCACGCCTTTAAGTTGTTTACCGAGCAGAATCGCCTCATTCAGCGACCAGGCACCGTTAGGGTCGAGCGTCACACGCGCCTGCGGGAAGCGTTTCGCCAGAGCAGTGACGGCTTCGGCTTCTTCGCCACCGCGCAGCACGCCGCCTTTGAGTTTGAAATCGTTGAAGCCATATTTTTCATAGGCGGCTTCGGCAAGACGCACTACGGTATCTGGCGTCAATGCCTCTTCATGACGCAGACGATACCAGTCGCATTTCTCATCTTCCTGGCTCTGATAAGGCAGCGAGGTTTTCTTACGATCGCCGACGTAGAACAGGTAACCCAGCATCTCCACGCGATCGCGCTGCTGCCCATCTCCAAGCAGTGACGCGACGTTGACGCCCAGATGCTGACCAAGCAGATCCAGCAGTGCCGCTTCAATGCCGGTCACCACATGGATGGTGGTACGCAGGTCAAAGGTTTGATTGCCGCGTCCGCTGGAATCGCGGTCGGCAAAGGTGCTGCGTACCAGATTGAGGATGTTCTTGTACTCACCCACGGTTTTCTGCACCACCAGCGCCGCCGCGTCTTCCAGCGTCTGACGAATCTTTTCGCCGCCCGGAATCTCCCCGACGCCGGTATGGCCTGAGTTATCTTTGATGATGACGATGTTGCGGGTGAAGAACGGCGAGTGTGCGCCGCTCAGATTCAGCAACATGCTGTCGTGACCGGCCACCGGAATGACTTGCAACGATGTAATTTTCGGGGTCTGACTCATTTCCTGCTCCTTATGCATGACGGCGACCGAAGGCCGGGCGCTTGCGGTCGAATGACCAACCGGGAACCAGATACTGTATCGCGGTGGCGTCATTACGCGCACCTGCCGGCAGAGATTTGTAGAGGGCATTGGCCTGATGCAGACGATCCCAATCCAGCTCAACGCCGAGGCCGGGCTTATCCGGCACCGCGATTTTGCCGTTGCGGATTTGCAGCGGCTCTTTAGTGAGGCGCTGATCGCCTTCCTGCCAAATCCAGTGGGTATCGATAGCGGTGGGTTTGCCCGGTGCGGCAGCACCAACGTGGGTGAACATCGCCAGCGAAATATCGAAGTGGTTGTTGGAGTGGCAACCCCAGGTTAAGCCCCAGTCGTCGCACAGTTGCGCCACACGCACCGCTCCGCTCAGCGTCCAGAAGTGCGGATCGGCCAGCGGGATATCCACCGAATTGAGCATCACCGCGTGATTCATCTCGCGCCAGTTGGTGGCGATCATATTGGTGGCGACCGGCAATCCAGTGGCGCGTCGGAACTCCGCCATCACTTCACGGCCGGAATAACCCTGTTCGGCACCGCACGGATCTTCGGCGTAGGTCAGCACATCACCCATGCCTTTGCACAAGCCAATCGCTTCATCCAGCGTCCAGGCGCCGTTGGGATCGACGGTGATACGTGCATCCGGGAAGCGTTTTTTCAGTGCGGCCGCGGATTCAATCTCCTGCTCACCCGGCAACACGCCGCCCTTCAGCTTGAAATCTTTGAATCCATATTTGTCCTGCGCCGCTTCGGCTAAGCGCACCACCGCTTCCGGCGTTAAGGCTTCCTGATGGCGCAGGTGATACCAGTCATGGCTGGCACCTTCGCCCGTCAGATACGGTAAATCGGTTTTGCGACGATCGCCGAGATAGAACAGATAACCGAGTACCGTGACTTCATCGCGCTGCTGTCCCGGCCCGAGCAGTTCTGCCACCGGCACGCCCAGACATTGGCCCAGTAAATCCAGCAGTGCGGCTTCCAGTGCCGCCACCGCGTTGACGCGCAGTTCGAAGGTCCAGGCCCCTTTGCCGAAGGTATCGAAATCCGCCGACTGATTGCCTTTGTGCACCTGCTGCACCAGGCGGTTCATGCGCGCCACCTGCTGGCCTTTGACCTGTGGAATCGCCTCTACCAGGGTTTGGTAAATGGTTTCGCCACCCGGCGCTTCACCGACGCCGGTATGACCATCACTGTCGGTCAATACCACGATGTTGCGGGTGAAGCAGGCGCTGTGCGCTCCACCAATGTTCAGCAACATGCTGTCGTAACCGGCAACCGGAATCACCTGCATATCGGTGATCACCGGGCTACTTTGCGTATTCATAGTTCGTCCTTATGCTCGGTGTTTCAGTTCAATACGTTTGATATCACCCGTAATGAACAGGAAGCTAAACGCAGCAACAAAGGCGTGGATGCCGACATAAATCAGCGCACCTTCGAAAGAACCGGAAGCGGCGATGATGTAGCCGATAGCAATGGGCGTGACGATGCCGGAGAAGTTGCCGAACATGTTGAACAAGCCACCGCTCAATCCACTGATCTCTTTCGGTGCGGTATCTGCCATCACCGCCCAGCCCAGCGCACCGATGCCCTTGCCGAAGAACGCCAGCGCCATAAACAGCACCACTACCCACTCAGTTTCGGTGTAGTTACACATCACCATGCTGATGGAGAGCAGCATGCCGACCACAATTGGCGTCTTACGCGCAATATTCAGCGAACCGGTTTTGCGCATCAGGTAATCGGAAATCACGCCACCTAACACACCACCGAGGAAGCCACAGATAGCGGGAATCGAGGCGATCATGCCTGCTTTCAGAATCGACATGCCGCGCGCTTGTACCAGATACACCGGGAACCAGGTAATGAAGAAGTAGGTCAGTGCGTTAACGCAATATTGTCCGAGATAGATACCCCACATCATGCGAGTCGAGAGCAGCTGTTTGATTTGATACCATTTCTCATCCCAGCTCACTTTGCGGTCGGCTTTTTTGGCATCCATATTGATCAGCGCGCCGCCCTGTTCCATGTACTCCAGCTCAGCCTTATTCACGCCCGGATGATTGTTCGGATCATGCATGAACTTCAGCCAGACGAAGCTGAGGATGATGCCCAGTCCACCCATAAACCAGAACACGTGCGCCCAGCCCACTTCCGCCACCAGCCAGCCCATGATCGGTGCGAAGATCACCGTGGCGAAATACTGTGCCGAGTTGAAAATCGCGACGGCGGTGCCACGCTCTTGCGCCGGGAACCAGGCCGCAACAATACGGCTGTTGCCGGGGAAAGAAGGTGCCTCCGCCAGACCAACCAGAAAGCGCAGCAGGAACAGTGAGATCACGATGCCGAAGCCACTGAACAGGTCAACAAAGCCTTGCAGCAGGGTAAACAGCGACCAGAGGAAAATACTCCAGAAGTAAACGCGTTTTGAGCCAAAGCGGTCGAGCAGCCAGCCGCCAGGAATCTGACCGATGACATACGCCCATGAGAAGGCGGAGAAGATATATCCCAGACCGACCGAATCGAGGCCGATATCTTTAGACATCGCGGAACCGGCAATCGAGATGGTTGCACGGTCACCGTAGTTGAATGAAGTGACGATAAATAACATCACCACAATCCAGTAACGGGCGTTGGTGCGTTTTTGCACCGCTTCCGCTGTCTGGCTGAAACTATTCATGATGCACTCCTGAAATATAGCGAACGCTACATCCACTCTGACTGCATACACATCGCGTTGAGTATCAGAATGATGTCGGGTTAAACACGGCGATTGTTGTTATGGCAAAACGATGATGCGTCGTGACGAATAACCAAACGTTGAAGAACGAGAATCAGTATAGGAACAGCCCCACCACGAGGCATTGGAAGAAAGCATGATTATGAGCATTGATTCATGCTGTTTTTATGGCAATTGCACATATCCCTGCGGCTTAGCTCACGGAACCTGATTTTTCACCCATGAATTGATTAAGAAGCAGCCAGCTAACCTGCGCTTTGTGAGTCCGTTCACTTGTATTTGGATAAACGAACCAAACTCCGCGATTAAAACCACCAAAAGCCAGTCAGTTGCACAATGCGCTGGCCAATACCCCTGCATATACTGAGGCTGGCAAAAAATGATGACGTGATAGAAGCATTTACAACGCGCTGCCATGCACAGCGCGACGCACTGGAAGGTGAGCAATGAACCGACCGCTAACAGAGAAACCGCTTTATATAAAAGTACACGATGCCGACAACGTGGCGATCGTGGTCAACAATCAGGGATTGCCGGCTGGCACCCGCTTTGAAGATGGCCTGCAGCTGACGGAACATGTCCCGCAGGGACATAAAGTGGCGCTGGTGGATATTCCTGAAAACGGCGTCATCCTGCGCTACGGCGAAGTGATTGGCACCGCCTTGCGCCCGATTGCGCAAGGGAGCTGGATTGAAGAATCTCTGGTGGCGCTACCCGAAGCGCCTCCGCTCAACAGTTTGCCCCTGGCGAACAATGTGCCCCCCGCTCTGCCACCGCTCGAAGGTTACACCTTTGAGGGTTATCGCAACGCCGATGGCAGCGTCGGAACGCGCAATCTGCTCGGTATCACCACCAGCGTGCACTGTGTGGCTGGCGTAGTGGATTACGTGGTGCAAATGATCGAGCGCGATCTGCTGCCACGCTATCCCAACGTGGATGGCGTAGTGGCACTCAATCATCTTTATGGCTGTGGTGTAGCGATTAATGCGCCCGCTGCGGTGGTGCCGATCCGCACTATCCATAACCTCGCGCTGAACCCCAATTTTGGGGGGGAAGTGATGATTGTCAGTCTCGGCTGCGAGAAATTACAGCCGGAGCGTCTGCTGACCGGCACGCCGGATGTGCAGGCCATCTCGCTGGATGATCATGACATTGTGCGTTTGCAGGATGAACGGCATGTCGGTTTCGGCGCGATGGTCGATGAAATTCTGCAGGTCGCCGAACGCCATTTGAAGAAGCTTAATCAGCGCCAGCGCGAAATCTGCCCGGCATCAGAACTGGTGATTGGCACGCAGTGCGGCGGCAGCGATGCGTTTTCCGGCGTCACCGCCAACCCGGCTGTCGGCTTCGCCTCGGATTTGCTGGTGCGCTGTGGCGCCACCGTGATGTTTTCTGAGGTCACCGAGGTGCGTGATGCAATACATCTGCTGACGCCGCGCGTGATCGATGAAAATGTGGGTAAACGTCTGCTGGAAGAGATGGCGTGGTATGACGATTATCTCAGCCAGGGCCAAACCGACCGCAGTGCCAATCCCTCGCCGGGTAATAAGAAAGGCGGCCTGGCGAACGTGGTGGAGAAAGCGCTGGGATCGATTGCCAAATCAGGACGCAGTCCGATTGTAGAAGTGTTGTCACCCGGACAGCGCCCGACTCAACGCGGTTTAATCTACGCGGCGACACCGGCCAGTGATTTTGTCTGCGGCACCCAGCAGATGGCGTCAGGTATTACCTTGCAGGTGTTTACTACTGGACGCGGCACACCCTACGGTTTGGCTGCGATTCCGGTGATTAAAATGGCGACACGCAATGCGCTGGCTGACCGCTGGCACGATCTGATGGATATCAATGCGGGCACTATTGCCACCGGCGAGGAGAGTATTGAGCAGGTGGGCTGGCGGTTGTTTGAGTTGATTCTGGATATCGCCAGTGGTCGCAAACAAACCTGGTCCGATCGCTGGGGCATTCGCAATCAGCTGGCGGTTTTTAATCCGGCACCGGTGACCTGAGGGTCATCTGCCCCTCTCCCAACATCGGAGAGGGGAACAATCTGGGGTGCCTGAAAAATCATCACCTCATTTTCAGGCTCTTTAGATTGCCTATGGTCGCTTGCAAGAGCCAACGCGAAGGCAGAATTACAGCAGTTTACCCCAGCTCTCGACCCACGGCGTGGTCACTGACTCAGGTTCTGGATCTTCAGTGGCATCCACCAGCAACACATCACCGATGCGTTTGGCGCTTTGTTCCTGCAAGGTGGCATCAAAAGTTTTGCCCGCGCCGCAGAAGTTTTCATAGCTGCTATCACCCAGCGCAATCACGCCGTAGCGCAACGCTGGCTGATACCCCACCTCATCGCGTACCTGCACATACAAGCGGGCAATATTGTCCGGGAAGTCGCCCTGTCCAGTGGTGGAGGTGACAATCAGAATGACCTCCTGGCTGTAAGCCTGCCAATCCGCCAGTGAGGCATCCTCAAAAACTTTAACTTCGTGGCCCTGCTCTTCCAGTACCGGCTGCGCTTCTTCCGCCACCAGCAATGCATTGCCGTAAACCGTACCTGTAAAAATGCCAATCTTTGCCATCTTGCTGCTCCTTTATTCTGTTGGCTTATCCTGGACTGCCTCGTCGGCAAACTCAACCCTGGGAACCTCAGGGATCTGATCCTGCCAGCCAAACTGTTGCAGCATGCCTTGCCAGACGCGATCGAGCCCGGCGCGAATCACCAGAGGTTCTCCGGTGACCGGATGCGTCAGGCTCAGCGCACTGGCATGCAGCATCAATCGATTCATACCAAAGTGCTCTGCTGCCCCCCGATTCTGCCGCAAATCACCATGGGCGCTATCGCCAATAATCGGGTGGCGCAGATGCACCATATGGCGGCGAAGCTGATGTTTACGGCCGGTATGCGGCGACATCTCCACCAGGGTATAACGCGCGCTGTCGTAACGGCTGATCGCCACCGGCATTTCTACTTGCGCCAGTGAGCGATAATCAGTGACGGCAGGCTGCGCGGTACGTTCCTGAGTCGCGAACTTATCGGCAATCTTATCCAGCTCTTCGACCAGCGGGTAGTCGAGTGTCGCGCTGCCATCCAGCCAACCACGCACCACCGCGTGATAGGTTTTCTGCATTTTATGCTGCTCGAACTGCTGCGACAGTAAATGCGCCACTTCGCTGGAGAGCGCCATTAACAGCACGCCGGAGGTGGGGCGATCGAGGCGATGCACGGTAAATACGTGCTGACCAATTTGATCGCGTACCGTTTGCATCACCACCACTTTTTCGTCGCGATCGAGCCAACTACGATGCACCAGCCAGCCGGACGGTTTGTTGACGGCGACCAGCCATTCATCTTGATAAAGGATTTCCAGCATTAAGAGGTCGGGTCCTGAAAAAGCGCATCGAACAGGCCTAATGTCAGCAACAGGACCGCATGGCCGGGTGTGGTGGCAGGTAACGCCACTTCATAGTAAGGCGTTACAGAGAAATTTTGCGGAAGCGGCGCACCGGCTTCGATTAACGCATGGAAACGTGGGATGAGTACCCACTGCAGCCACTCCAGCGGCTCCATGGTATTGAGGCAAAAAGGCTCGGTACTGGCGAAGGCTGCCGGCTCAGGGGATTGCGTCTGCCAGTGGCCGTGTTCGCGCATCACCGCTTCGATCTGCTGCAGCTGTTGAATAATCATGTGCGACGACATACGCCACCTCCAGAGAAAAATTGGGCGGCAAGCATACCATTAGTCGTTCAACGTGCAAAAAAGCATAAAAAAAGGGAGCACTGTGATTACAGTGCTCCCGGTTTCGTTCGCAGCATTCCCGCCACCGCTGTGCTCCCTGCTCATCCATGACAACTCGTCCTCTGCTTTCCATTGCCTGTCATCGTGACAGTTATCCTTAGCATCCTGGCCCACCACAATCCGCGTGGCTCTCATTCTCCGTCCTGGAGGTGTCCCTGACTCAATCCTGAGTGTCCTGCTTCATCCAGAAGCCTTCCATGTGCCGTAAACTCCGTTACGTTCCTGCCTCCTGGCTGACATTCTCCTGAATGTCTCTTCATCCCCAGCATCCTGCCAGTGGTGACTATTCTGTCAGAAACCATCGTAATAACAAGTTAGTAAGACGCGTTAATAGATTTCTCACACTACTAATTTTAGGAGTGATGCCATAAGCTTATGATTCACAATATTTTTACATCCTTGTTTTCCGGATGGCTGCAAAATGATCAAGCGATCTCTCACACCTAATGTGAGAGATCTCTTACAAGCCTCGCCAGCGAAGTCTGTCACTCAGGCACTAACCGGTTGTAAATCATTAAGAAATATCTTAATGCTCGCAGCCAGTACCTGACGCTTTTTACTACCAGGCTGTTCCAGAATCACTTCACCGGAAAGGTTACACAGAGCAATCACATCCTGCTCCGATTCAGTCGTCGCAATGAATAATGTTGGACTCTGTTTTAAGCGGCGCTTCATGATCAGATGTCCAATCAGATTCTCCTGCAAGCGGGTAAAGTCTGATTCGCTCCACACCTGTAACAAGGTAATCTGCTGCTGCTGAAAGGTTGCGGTCATATCCCCGGCAAACTGCGACGTGTAAAAAGCACTGATTTCCGATTGCAACTGGATATCCAGTGCACGCTCAACCGCTTCCAGCGTGGCTGGCAAGGTGAACGGTTGTGGTTGCCACAACACACGATCATCCAGTGTGCTGACAATACAGGGGGATGGCACCCCCAGTAGATCCGTGCTTGCCGGCAGATGTCCAGCCTGCTGCTGCCAATGTTGCACATAACGGGCGGTAAACTCACGCAGGGCGTCTGCGGTTTGTTGCATCATTCTTCTTCTCGCTTGTGATCGGTTACACTTAGCCACTTTGATGGAATTTAGTGGTAACCGATATGTCTTCTGAAAACCGCGATCAGGCGTTAAGCGGCCTGACGTTAGGTAAGCCCACGGCTTATGTTGATCGTTACGATAACACGCTGCTGCAATCGGTGCCGCGCAGCCTGAATCGTGAACCGCTGGGGCTCTACCCGGATAATCTGCCGTTCCAGGGCGCAGATATCTGGACGCTGTACGAACTCTCCTGGCTCAACAGCAAGGGCGTGCCGCAGGTGGCGGTGGGCGAAGTGGTGCTGCGCGCTGATAGCGAAAACCTGATCGAGTCCAAGAGCTTTAAGCTCTATCTTAACAGCTTTAACCAGACGCGTTTCGCGGACTGGGGCGACGTGCGCCAGACACTCGAACGTGATCTGCGCGCCTGCGCTAATGGCGAAGTCAGCGTGGCACTGTTCCGTCTGGGCGAAGTGGAAGGCCAGCCAATCGGCCATTTCAATGGCGATGTCATCGACGAGCAGGATATCGAGATTCACGACTATGCTTTTAACGCCGATTATTTAGCGCAGGCTGCGGGCAGTGAAGTGGTGGAAGAAACGCTGGTGAGCCATTTGCTGAAATCCAACTGTTTGATCACCCATCAGCCTGATTGGGGTTCCGTAATGATTCGCTACAAAGGCCCACGTATCGATCGTGAAGCCCTGCTGCGTTACCTGATCTCATTCCGTCAGCACAATGAGTTCCATGAACAGTGCGTTGAGCGCATTTTCAACGACATTCAACGCTTTTGCCAACCAGAATCCCTGACCGTTTATGCTCGTTATACGCGCCGTGGTGGACTGGATATTAATCCGTGGCGCAGCAACGTTCCCTTCTCTCCTGGGTTTTCCCGCCTGGTACGTCAGTAACAGATTGCGAGACGCCTCGCAGGCCGCAGCACGGATGCGCGGTTCCACTTGAGCATTCACTGCGGACAACGTTACTCTGTCAAAGGCGCTAAGGTTTAAACCTGCGTTCCGAAGGATTTTCGTCACTGCGTTCAGCAAGTTAAGCGCAGCGTCACCCGTCACGCATTTGCGTGTAAAGGAGTTCTCTTGATTACACATATCAGCCCGCTTGGCTCAATGGATCTGCTCTCCCAGTTGGAAGTCGACATGCTGAAGCAAACGGCCAGCAGCGACCTTTACCAGCTTTTTCGCAACTGCTCACTCGCGGTGCTCAACTCCGGCAGCCAGACCGACAGTAGTCAGGAACTGCTCTCCCGTTTTGAAAATTTCGACATCAACGTGCTGCGCCGTGAGCGTGGCGTCAAACTCGAACTGATTAATCCGCCGGAAGAAGCCTTTGTTGATGGCCGTATTATCCGCTCATTGCAGGCCAACCTGTTTGCCGTGCTACGCGATATTCTGTTTGTGAATGGCCAGCTTGAGCGCAGCGATCAGAAAAACGCTGACGATTCCGCTCACATCACGAATCAGGTGTTTTCAATTCTGCGTAACGCGCGTGCGCTGCACATTGGTGAATATCCCAACACCGTGGTGTGCTGGGGTGGTCACTCGATTAACGCAGTGGAGTATCAGTATTGCCGCAATGTCGGCACGCAAATGGGCCTGCGTGAACTCAACATCTGCACCGGCTGTGGACCTGGCGTGATGGAAGCGCCGATGAAAGGTGCCGCAGTAGGTCATGCACAGCAACGCTACCACGACAGTCGTTTCATTGGCCTGACCGAACCGTCAATTATCGCGGCTGAGCCCCCAAATCCGCTGGTGAATGAACTGATCATCATGCCGGATATCGAAAAGCGTCTTGAGGCGTTTGTACGTATTGCCCATGGCATCGTGATCTTCCCGGGTGGTGTCGGCACCGCAGAAGAGTTGCTGTATCTGTTGGGGATCCTGATGAATCCACACAACAGCGACCAGGTCCTGCCGCTGATTCTCACCGGCCCGAAAGAGAGCGCCGACTACTTCCGGGTGCTGGATGATTTCATCGTTAATACGCTGGGTGAAACCGCACGTCAGCACTACAAGATCATCATTGATGATGCTGCTGAAGTGGCACGTCTGATGAAGAAGGCCATGCCGCAGGTCAAAGAGTATCGTCGCGAAACTGGCGATGCCTACAGTTTTAACTGGTCGATTCGCATCGCGCCAGAGTTGCAGGTACCGTTTGTACCGACGCACGAAAACATGGCTAACCTGAAACTGTTCCCGAACCAGCCAGCGGAAAAACTGGCTGCAGATTTGCGTCGCGCTTTCTCTGGTATTGTTGCCGGCAACGTTAAGGAGGTCGGCATTCGCGAAATCCGCGAGAAGGGGCCTTACAAACTGCACGGCGACGCCGACATTATGCATCGCATGGATGAACTGCTGCAGGGCTTCGTCGCCCAGCAGCGTATGAAGTTGCCAGGCAGCGCCTACATCCCCTGCTACGAAATCATTAAATAACCCATCAGGAAGGCAGCCTGCGGGCTGCCACTATCACTATGTCGTTTCATCTTCTGATTATTGATGCGCTGAACCTGATCCGCCGTTTGCATGCCGTGCAAGGCACGCCCTGCCGCGAAGCCTGCATCGCAGCGCTGCATCAGCTATTAGGCCACACGCAACCGACGCACGTCGTCGCGGTATTTGATAGCCACGATCGTCACCCTGGCTGGCGGCATCAGCTGCTACCCGACTACAAAGCGGGCCGCCCACCGATGCCGGATGATTTGCAGATGGAGATGCCCGTTATCCAGCAGGCCTTTGAGGCTGTCGGCGTGCGTTGCTGGGTCGCCGATCTCGATGAAGCCGACGATCTCGCCGCCACGCTGGCGGTGAAAATGGCCGATGCCGGACATCAGGCAACTATCGTCTCCACCGACAAAGGCTATTGCCAGCTTTTAGCGCCGAATATCCGCATCCGTGATTATTTCCAGAAACGCTGGCTGGACGTGCCTTTCATCGAGCACGAGTTTGGCGTCACGCCTGCACAATTACCTGATTACTGGGGATTGTGCGGCATCAGCAGCAGCAAAATTCCCGGCGTCACCAGCATTGGCCCCAAAAGCGCCCGCGATTTACTCACGCAGTTCGGCACCCTTGAAGCTATTTATCAGCAGTTCGACCAGATTCCTGAAAAGTGGCAGAAAAAATTGCGCGACCATCAGCAGATAGCTGAGATTTGCCGCCAGGTCTCAACGCTTAAACGCGATTTGGTCTTGCAGGGGAATTTAAATACGTTGCGGTATAAGGCGTGAATGCCGGGTGCAGCACCCTCTGCCACATAAACACGCGAATCTCTAGATAGGTGGTAGTGGTAAGTGGTAAGTGGTAAGTGGTAAGTGGTAAGTGGTAAGTGGTAAGTGGTAAGTGGTAAGTGGTAAGTGCAAAAAATTGTGCTACTACGAGTATAACGCGAGAGATCCTGCGAAATAATTTGTGCTACAGCAAGGCGGCAAGCGCGAGAGTCCCCGGGAGCATACGTCAGTATGTGACCGGGGCGAAAAAGCGCTGCCAACGCCGCTGAAGTGCAAAGTATGAAGCAGGATCGGCAAGTGCGTGAGTCCCCGGGACCATACATCAGTATGTGACTGGGGCGTATAAACGTAGCCAACGCACCTGTGGCGCGAAGTATGACGGGAAATGCATCCTGCGAAATAATTTGTGCTGCAGCAAGGCGGCAAGTGCGAGAGTCCCCGGGAGCATACATCAGTATGTGACCGGGGCGAGCAAGCGCAGCCAACGCGGCTGTAGTGCAAAGTATGAAGCAGGATTAGCGTTCGTCGCGACGGCCGCCTACTGCTGCCCAAAGCCGGCGCACATGCACGGTAATCTCTTCACGGTCGTGATACAGCTGGCGCGCCTGAATCTGGGCATTCACTCCCTTCTCTTTCAACGCCGCATCCATCATAGCCAGATTTTGCGTGACCTCTTCATAACGCTTTTTCATTGGCAATTTGAGGTTGAAGATTGCTTCACGGCACCAGCCATTGACCAGCCACTCCGTCATCAAACTGGCGACGCGAACGGGTTTTTCCACCATGTCACACACCAGCCAGCTGATGTTATTGCGCGATGGGCGGTATTTGAAACCATCTTCACGGCAGTGCGTGACTTGCCCGGTATCCATAAGGCTGGGCGCCATCGGACCGTTATCTACGGCGTAAACCCACATGCTGCGTTTGACCAGTTGATAAGTCCAGCCGCCAGGGCAAGCACCCAGATCCACGGCATACATGCCGCTGCCCAAACGCTCATCCCACTCATCGGCCGGGATGAAGACATGAAACGCTTCCTCCAGTTTCAGCGTTGAACGGCTTGGCGCATCCGACGGAAACTTGAGGCGCGGTATCCCCATATAGAACGGGGAGTTGTTCTCTGGCAGCGAATAACCGACATAGCAGGTACCCGGAGCAATAAAGAACACATGTATCACTGGGCGTTTCGGCGACTCGTAGTTGAGCAGGATTTTACTCTCACGCAGGCTGGCGCGCAGCGGCACGGTTAACTTACGGCAAAACTTGGTCAGTTCTTTCGCTTCATTAGTATCCGGCACTTCAACGCGCAGCTCACCGCCCTTCTCCACCACACCCGTTAACATGCCGACAATCGGGGTAATACGATCTTCTGGCGGTAAATCGCGCAGCAGTTCGCCTACCACCAGCATCTGACGGGCAAAAATCAGCTCGGCAAACGGCAGTGTTTGAATCAGCTTTTCCGCATCTTCCTGCTGATAGCACTCATAGAGCACGTAGCCGGAATCATCTTTAACGCGGGCAAAACCGTATACTTCGCGCTCAGCGGCTTTGGCACTGATCTCCGCTGCACACTCTTTCTCAAAGCCAGGACGGCAATAGAGTAAAACTTTATTCATGGCGATCCGCCTTTCGTTTAAGACGCAATGCGCCAATCAACATCAAGAACCAGCCAATCAGGAAAAACAATCCTCCCACTGGCGTAACAAAAACCCAAAACTTCAAGTGCGACAGCGCTAAGCAATAAAGGCTGCCACTGAATAACACGGTGCCGAGCGCCAGCGCGGCGCTGCTCCAGTAAAACCAGATATTGGCGCGGCGCAGCATGGCTGCACCCAGACCGATCACCGCCAATGTGTGATAGGCCTGATATTCAAGACCGGTGTGGATCCAAGCCATTTCCGCCGGGCCGAGCGATTTGCTCAGCACGTGTGCCCCAAAAGCACCAAAGGCCACCAGCAGAAATCCGCTGATGGCGGCAAACACAAACATGGCACGACTGGACATTCATTGTTCCTCAGGATGAAACTGCACATCACTGTGCAGCACTCAACGCGTTAGTGATCGTAGCGAAAGCGGAATTTTTCTTGTTCAGCTGCGGCTTTTTCCAGGATCCACTGACGAAAGGCGGCTATTTTACCCAGTTCTGCCTGGCTGTCATGACAAACCAGATAAAAAGCGTTTTTACTGACTAACACGTCATTAAATGGACAGACCAGCCGTCCAGCTTCAATTTCACTCTGCGCCATCACATTATTCGCCAGCGCCACGCCCTGGCCGTGAATCGCCGCCTGAAGCACCATCGCGCTATGGCTGAAGATCGGCCCCTGCTGCACATTAATGTGCTGCAATCCTAGCTGACGGATATAGGATTGCCAGTCGCGGCGCGAAGCATCATGCAGCAGCGTAAAGTGCGCCAGATCGGCGGGCGTTTTAAGCGGATGGTCGCCAGTGAGAAACATGGGCGAGCAGACCGGCAGCAAATATTCGGCATACAGTTTCTCGACGCGCAGGCCCGGCCAGTTACCGCGCCCATAGAAAATCGCCACATCAACATCATCGGCCAGTTTCTCTTCATCGCGGTCCACCGCCTGAATACGCACATCGATGCCCGGATAAGCCATATTAAAGCTGGAAAGACGTGGCACCAGCCATTGAATGGCAAAGCTGGGCAACAGACTGACGGTTAAAGCACCCTTCGCGCTGCGCGCCTGAAGTTTACGCGTCGCATCGTTGATCGCCGAGAAGATCTCTTTAATATCCAGATAGTAGCTTTGACCTTCTTCTGTCAGCAAAAGCGAACGATTCCTCCGTCGAAATAGTTTAAGACCGAGGAAATCTTCCAGAGATTTAATCTGGTGGCTAACAGCTGCCTGGGTGACAAACAGCTCTTCAGCGGCTTTTGTAAAGCTTAAATGGCGGGCTGCAGCATCGAAGACGCGTAAAGCATTAAGCGGTGGAAGGCGTTTAGACATGGTTTTCCATCAGCGGATTCACAAGGTAACAGTCCGACTTATACAAGGTCGTTACGTATTAGTTATTTTAATCCGAGACATTATAATTTGTCCGTTGAGGAAGCTCCAGCAAATACCTATAGTTGCCGCACTTCCTGAGCCGGAACGAAAAGATTTCTGGAAACGTGCGAGAGATCGCAGACTTTTGGAGAGCTTTTGGCTTGTGGTCGTGATGTTGTGTTTGCATTTTGATCTGACGATTGCAGATCAAACTTTTAATTCCTGTAGATTTACCCTGTCTGTCCAAGTGATTTTATGTAGCACCGCAAATTGCGGTGCTTTTTTTTGTCCTACACATCCCTGTGTACCCCCATGAGGGCCGTCACTGAAGCGACGTAAAAATTTCTCCGGGAAATTTTTTGGCTTGCTGCTTACTGACCCATCTCAACCATCTCTTTCACATCTGTACGATTGATCTGCTGCTCGTTGCCATTGGCATCTTTATAACTGATCATACCGGTTTCATCGTCAACTTTCGGTTTCCCGTCCGCTACAATGGTGCGACCATCATTGGTATGCATGACATAATTGCTGGAACAAGCAGCCAGGGTAAAGGCCATGGTACACACGGCCAGCACTGCGGCGAGTTTTTTCATCTTCTATCTCCTTGCAGATTGATTGCATTAAACCACCCGCAAGCGCTGACCAGAGGCAGCAAAAAGTGAAATCGACTGGTTAAGGTCGATTCGTTATGCGGGTTGCGGTTCAAACCTTGCAATAATTAGCATAACGCGCTTTTCCAGCTTTGCCAGCGAATCGGCCGGGTTTCAGCCTGGTCCTAAAATTGAACACAGTGGGTTTCGTATGACCATCTTCTCCCCAACCGCCTTCCGTGCGCAGTTTCCTGCATTAAGCGATGCGGGCGTTTATCTTGATAGCGCAGCCACTACCCTGAAGCCTCAGGCGGTGATCGACGCCACGTCGCAGTTCTATAGCTTGAGCGCAGGTACCGTGCATCGCAGCCAGTTTAAATCAGCACGCGACCTGACGGAGAAGTATGAACAGGCGCGCGGCCGGGTGGCCAAATGGCTGCAGGCGGGTGATGACCGCCAGATTGTCTGGACGCGTGGCACCACGGAGGCTATCAATCTGGTAGCCAACAGCTGGCTGGCACCGCGCCTACAACACGGTGACGAGATTGTGGTGAGCGAGGCGGAGCATCACGCCAATCTGGTGCCGTGGTTAATGGTGGCGCAAGCTGCTGGCGCGAAGGTGGTGAAATGGCCGATTGGTGCAGATCGTCTACCCGATATCCGCTTGCTGCCTGATTTGCTTAATGCACGCACTAAGCTGCTGGCGATTGGGCAAATGTCGAATGTCACCGGTGGCTGTCCGGATCTGGCACAGGCAATAACCCTGGCGCATCATGTTGGCGCCAAAGTGATGGTAGATGGCGCACAGGGCGTGGTGCATGCTCCCCCCAACGTTCAGGCGCTGGACATCGACTTTTATGCCTTCTCCGCGCATAAGCTGTATGGCCCAATGGGCATTGGCGCGCTATATGGCAAAGCCGAGTTGCTGGACGAGATGGATGCGTGGCAAGGCGGCGGCAAAATGCTGACGCACGTCGACTTCGATGGCTTTACACCGCAGGCGGTGCCGTGGCGGTTTGAAGCGGGCACACCCAATGTGGCTGGCGTGGTGGGCCTGAGCGCGGCGCTGGAATGGCTGTCGCATCACCACGCTGAAAAAGCAGAGATGTGGAGCCAGCAACTGGCCAGCCTCGCCGAAGAGCAATTAAGCGAGATTCCCGGCTTCCGCAGTTTTCGTTGTGGTAATGCCAGTCTGCTGGCGTTTGATATCGCGGAGATTCACCACAGCGATATTGTCACGCTGCTGGCAGAACAAGACATCGCCCTGCGCGCCGGACAGCATTGTGCCCAGCCATTAATGGCGGCACTGGGTGTCAGCGGCACCTTGCGCGTGTCATTCGCGCCCTATAATAATTTGCAGGATGTGGATGCGCTGGTGCGCGCCATGCATCATGCCGTAGACCTGTTGAGTGAATAACGTTATGACTACCCTGATCGGCCCACATCCTTTTGGCGATGTGATTACTGAAGCCAGCCTGACCGAAAAGTTTACCCATTTTCATCAGTGGGAAGATCGCTATCGCCAGTTGATCCAGCTCAGCCGCCAGTTGCCAGTTCTGGAAGATGAGGTGAAGACGGCAGCTATTGAGCTGAGCGGTTGCGAAAATCGTGTCTGGCTGAGCAGCCAACGGCTGCCGAACGGTACGCTGCACTTTTACGGTGACAGTGAAGGCCGCATCGTACGCGGTTTGCTGGCGGTGCTGCTGACGGCGGTGGAAGGCAAAACGCCAGCGGATCTGTTAGCACAAGATCCGCTGGCGTTGTTTGATACCTTAGGCCTGCGTGCGCAGCTTAGCGCCTCGCGCAGCAGTGGTTTACAGGCGTTAGCAGATGCAGTGCAGCGCCACGCGCGGACACATCAAGCCGCCTGACGCGCCGCGCGTGCAAGAAATTTTTTCAACGCGTGCGAGACTGCGATAAAACCAAAAGTGGCGGTCACCATAGTGGCCGCACCGAAGCCCGCCGCACAGTCCATGCGTTTGGGGCCATCAGCGGTACTTTTCGAACTACAGACGCTGCCATCCAACTGCGGATAGACCAGTGCCTCAGTGGAAAATACGCAATCAATCCCTAGCTTGCCTTTGCTGTTCTTGATGACGCCAAAATCACTTTTCAGACGCTCACGCAGTTTCGCCGCCAGCGGATCCTGAATGGTTTTGGCTAAATCGCTGACCTGAATCTGCGTCGGATCGATCTGCCCGCCCGCACCGCCAGTGGTGATCAACGGAATCTTGTTACGGCGACACCAGGCAATCAACGCCGCTTTCGGGCGCACGCTGTCAATCGCATCAATCACGTAATCGAAACCCGCTGACAGTAACTCAGCGGTGTTATCCGGCGTGATGAAATCATCAATACAGATCACTTCGCACTCAGGGTTTATGGCGCGAATACGCTCCGCCATCACCTCGGTTTTCGCTTGTCCTACTTTGCCTTGCAGAGCGTGGATCTGGCGATTGGTGTTGGTGATGCAGACGTCGTCCATATCGATCAGCGTGATTTTACCAATCCCGGTGCGCGCTAACGCTTCGGCAGACCACGAACCGACACCGCCTATACCAATCACACAAAAATGGGCGTCGGCAAAACGCTGCAGCGCCTCTTCCCCATACAGACGTGCCGTACCGCCAAAACGTTGCCGCCAGGCATCGCTGACTACTTTCATATCAAACCTTTTGATGCGGTGCGCATGAATGCGCACCCTACAGAAACAGTGATGGACGCGTTGAATCGCGAAGACTGTCGACCCATGGCAAATCAGCTGAATACTCCCGCTGATTTGCCGCAGGGAAGAATATCAATTCGCCCCGATAATCAGTGAACCATTATTGCCATTTTGCGGATTGCTGAACAGCGGCTTTCCTGCTCCTGGCGCGGCTTTCAGCACCCAAACGCGGCCATAGTGGTTGTAGAATCCGGCAAGGTGCGCAGCGTCCGGACCGACACCCTGATAGATGTCGAAGTGCTGGCCTTTGATCGCCCCACCCACATCCAGTGCCACCATCAGGCGCATCTCATACTTGCCGTTAAATTTGCCCTTCTCGTTCAACTGCGGTACTTCCGCTAACAATGCCGTGCCTGCGGGAATCAATGAACGATCGGATGCCACCGAGGCTTTGGCAATCAGCGGCACCGCACTGGCACCGCGCACCGGCACGTACTCTTCCGGCTTAAAGAACACGAAGGATTGGTTGGTTTCCAGCACATCACGCACTTGTTCCGGCGTATGTTCCTGTGCCCACTGACGTATCGCCTGCATCGACATATCTTCACGCTTCACTTCACCGCGATCGATCAGCTCTTTGCCGATGCTGTGATAGGCCCAGCCATTTTTGCCGCCGTAGCCGAAGAAGCGCAGTGGACGACCGTCACCGAAGTCAACGTAACCGCTGCCCTGCACGTCCATCATAAAGTTGTCGATCAGCGAGTTGCTCCAGGCAATCACGTAACGATCATCAAGTCCGCCACTGTATATAGAAGCACGGCTCGGCAACTTCTGACCGCGCGTGCGCGGTGGCATGCGGTAAATGGGATACTGGAACTCTCCCTGACGCGTGTAGCGTGCTTCCACCACTGGCGTGTAGTAGCCGGTAAACTGCACGTTACCGTAGTTATCGGTGCCTTCCATCTGATAAGCGTTAAGGCCAAACTGGCTCAGCTGACGGGTATCCGCGCCGGAGAGCAACCAGTTCTGGATGGCGCTGTAAGTGCCGGTGTTGCGACTGTATAAGCCGCTTGAGGCACTCTGAATCTGCTGGATCTGCACACCAAAATCTCTGCCATTCACCGGACGCCCTTTGGCATTCGGTTCATTGACCAGCCCGAGCGGTTGCTCCAGCTTGCCATCGATATATTGCTGACCACGGTCAGTCGGTTTAGAACTACAACCCGCTAACAGCGCGAGAAACGCGCCAGTAAGTGCATACTTCGCCCAATGTCCTTTCATCACTTTCTCTTTTTCTCGGTTGTTTGCACCGCGACGATAGCAAAGGGGCAGAGAGAATGAAATCCGCCACGAGATACCGCGCTCACATCTGTACAATTAATCGCCCAATGGCACTATTAATCACCAACTGGCTGTAAATTTAAGGCTTTAACACAAAAAGAGGTTGCATCGCCGCGCGTCGAGAGTATAGTGCGCATCCACGGACGCGGGGTGGAGCAGCCTGGTAGCTCGTCGGGCTCATAACCCGAAGGTCGTCGGTTCGAATCCGGCCCCCGCAACCAATTCTTCTTAAGTGAAGAGACAATTTGAAAGTCGTGTAACGCGTCAGACGGACGCGGGGTGGAG
>NZ_JZRH01000004.1:0-72643 GCF_000963985.1 Pantoea sp. BL1
TAACTGATCGGCATTAGGGCTTTGCAGCCCGCCTTTATCACATCAAACCAGAAACTTATTTAGCATCTGGCAGTGCGTAGGCAATGACGTAGTCGCCCAGCTTGGTGCCAAACGAACCATGACCACCCGCAGCAATGACAACGTACTGCTTGCCATCCACTTCATAGGTCATCGGTGTTGCCTGGCCACCGGCTGGCAGACGTGCCTGCCACAGCATTTCCCCGGTGTTGGTGTCGAATGCGCGCAGGTAGTTATCCGCCGTCGCACCAATGAAGAACACGTTACCAGCAGTGGTAATTGGGCCGCCCAGCATTGGCATACCCATTTTGAACGGTACCGGAACCGGCGCGCTGTCGCGAACGGTACCGATACGTTTTTTCCACACGGTTTCGTTGGTTTTCAGGTCAACCGCTGAGACATAGCCCCATGCCGGTTGTTTACATGGCAGACCCAACGGAGACAGGAACGGATTCAGTTCCACGCCGTACGGAACACCGTACTGCGGCTGGATACCGGTTTCAGTACCTGAACCGCCTTTGTCATCGGCTGGTGGCTCGATCGGGTTACCCGGACCGCGTGGCACCAGTTTAGAGACAAACGGCAGCGCCATTGGGTTAGCAATCGCGATCTGACGATGTGGATCTACCGCGATACCGCCCCACTCGAACATACCGAGGTTACCAGGGAACACCAGCGTACCTTGCTCAGACGGCGGGGTGAACGGACCTTCGTAGCGCAGACGCTTGAAGATCACGCGGCACACCAGCTGGTCGAACATGGTTGCGCCCCACATGTCCTTGTCCGTCAGGTTGTTCTTCGGACGGAAGGTCAGTTCGGAGTAAGGCTGAGTTGGGGATACGTGATCACCTTTCGCAGCGCCTTGTGGCACAGGGGTTTCCGGTGCGGGGACAACTGGCTTACCAGTACGGCGATCCAGTACAAAGATGTTACCGGTTTTGGCCGGGGCATAAATCACCGGAACGGTGTTGCCATCTTTGTCAGTGATATCGGCCAGCGTCGGTTGTGACGGCAGGTCCATATCCCACAGATCGTGATGCACGGTCTGATACGACCACACCAGCTTACCGGTGGTGGCGTTCAGGGCCAGTACGCTGCTTGCGAAACGTTCCTGGTCAGGCGTGCGGTTACCGCCCCAGATGTCTGGTGTGGTCACGCCCATTGGCAGGAATACGGTATCCAGTTTTGGATCGTAGACCGCCGGTGCCCAGGAGTTCGGCGAGTTCATGGTGAAGGTGTGTTCATCATCTGGAATCGCGTTAGGATCTTTCGCGCCCGGATCGAACACCCACAGCAGTTTACCGGTGTTGACGTCAAAGCCACGAATGGCGCCAGACGGTTCACGGGTTGAGTAGTTATCGGTGACGGCACCCGCGATCACGATAGTGGTATCCGTGATGATCGGTGGTGAAGTCGGCTCATACTGGCCTGGGGTCAGTACGGGCTGTTTGTGCTGCAGATCCAGCTCACCGTTGTTACCAAACGCGGCACAACGTTCACCCGTTTCCGCATCCAGCGCGAACAGGCGACCATCGTTTACCGGCAGGTAAATACGGCGCGAGCACAGCGCAGGTTGGGTATTAGATGCATCGGCAGCAGCAGGCATTTCATGGTACGAAACACCACGGCAGGTCACGTGCTGGAAGGTTGGATTCGGTTTGAGGCCCGGATCAAATTTCCACTTCTGCTTACCGGTTTTCGCATCCAGCGCAAACAGAATCTGGTGCGGCGAGCAGAGATACAAGGTGTCGCGGATTTTAATCGGCGTCACTTCGTCGGTGATTTCACCTGGGTCGTTCGGGGTTTTCAGATCGCCCGTCTGGAACTGCCAGGCAACCTGCAACTCTTTCACATTACCGGTGTTGATTTGCTTCAGTGGAGAGAAGCGCGTTCCTTGCTGATCGCGGGCATAAGCAGGCCAGTCAGCATCCTTGATGTTGCTTAGCGGCTGCGCTTGCGGGGCATTATCTGCCGCAGCAGGAATTTCACCGTTCAGCTCTTGTGGATCGTGGAACACTGCCCACGCCAGCACCAGCACGCTGGCAATCAGCGCAACGGCCATCAAACCCAGCGCGCCCTTACCTGCATGATTCAGACCGCGATATACAAACGGCAGAATCAACCAGATGCCGAAGATCACCAGCACATCGGTACGTGGTGCCAGCGCCCAGAAGTCGAAACCGACTTCCCAAACACCCCACACCAGCGTTGCCAACAGCAACAGTGCATACAGCATGATCGCTGCGCCGCTACGACGCCACAGCAGGATAGCGGTGATCAACATAATCACACCGCCAATAACGTAGTACCAGGAACCACCAATTGCGGCTAGCCATACACCGCCTACCAGCATAAATGCGCCCGTGAGCAGTGCGAACAGCACTGTCAAAAAGCGAATCACGCCAAAAGATGAGGAAGCTTTCCCCATAATATTAACCTCTTTCTTTGCCATAAACTTAAAAGGAAACAACGCATTAGGTTGTTTCCCGACATAGAGTACGAAGTGACTTAACATGTTCGATCGCAGCGCTTCCGTTACGCCAGATGATCCCTTTGCGTTAAATTTTATCTTAAAAACGTTAACGGGTTTGATTTTTTTAGTGCTTTGCGCTTTTGGAATGGTAGTAGTGCGACATTTTATGAGGAGATTCTAACGTTATGCCCGAAGAGATCGGGACATAACGGCAAGAGTCGGAATTTCGTGTAAGCGTTTACACTTCAAACAGGGTGCTGCTGGTGCGTTGTTCCTGCCAACCTGAAAGTTGCAGGTCTTCATAGACAGATAACGGCAGAGCTAATTGCGGAGTACGTAATATCACCTCTGCTTCTCTTTCGCGGCAGGAGCTGAGCAAAAAGGGAAAGCTGAACTTGAGATAATTATCATTGAAGAAATCCTCGTTCAGAACAATTCCTCTAAAGGGAAAAGAGGCAATATTCTTCCAGCACGTTCCTGGCGGAGCCAAATCATAAAGCCAGAATGCGTGATGCTGAGCGGCCTCTCGCAATGCCGCTTCATCCTTAACTAAACTGGCATAATTGATGGCAAGGGACACATTTTCCAATTGCAGGCTGGGATAATTTTCCGGCGCCTGTAAAAAGCGCGCAAGACTATTTCCCACTAAAGGGATAATTATTCGCTCGGGCGTATCGGGCAACTGATTGTGCAGTGAAATTATGTTGCTTCCGTTAAGTAATGCTGTGCTTTCCTGTTCACAATGCATAAAGGGGGCTGAATAACACACGCCCATCAGTGCGCCGTCGAGGCGACGGATACGCTCAGTAACATAAGGATTGTATGAACTGTTTTCCATTTATCTCTATGAATAAATTAATTAACTGGAACGTCTTAATTATTATAAGGACGGCAAGGTTGCTGTGATCTTTACGCTTCCAATATAGATCGAATTGTTTGTTAAGGTCACCTTTTTTAGCTGTCTCTGATAGAGAGATATGGCGGTTATAAGATGTATTTAATATTGAATTATTGGAATTTCTGGAATGATTCGGATATTTTCAGATGAAAACAATCAGCCTGCTAATATTCAGAACTCTATGCTTAGTTGAATTTTAGATAAGCAACTGTTTTTAAAGCGCACGGCTAGCCATTGCTTGCCAGCGTCAGATGTCGCACTCTGTGGCCGCAAAATGATAATGAGAGTCGGTAAACGGCTTTTCACCAGGCTGGTGCAATGATGCTGGCCGGATGATGATTTAGGATGGGATAAAATATGGCTTCACCGTTATCCGCAGCAGAAGACTCTCTGTTGCGGCACAGGTCGTTTGTCGCCTTCTGGTTGGCACGCACCTGTTCATCGTTTGGTTTCCAGATGTTCTCCGTGGCGGTGAGCTGGCAAATCTACGCCCTTACCCACAGCGCGATGGCGTTAGGGATGATTGGCCTGATGCAGTTCCTGCCTTCGGTGTTACTGGCTCTGCCGGCCGGCCATCTCGCCGACCAGTTTGATCGCCGCCGCATTGTGCTGGTCGGGCAATTGATTGAATGGCTAGCCCTGCTTGGCCTGGTGGCACTGACGCTGATGCACTGGGCGGATAAAATTGAAATTTGGGGATTGGTGTTTCTGATCTCGGTTGCTAAAGCGCTGGAGTGGCCGTCGATCACCTCTATGCTCCCTGCGCTGGTTCCTCCACCGATTCTCGCGCGTGCCATGGCGGCGAGTTCGGTGGGCGGTCAGGCTGCGGTGATTGTCGGCCCAACCTTAGGGGGTCTGCTGTATGTGGCTGGCCCCGAGGTGGTTTACGGCGTTTCAGCCCTGTTTTATCTCTTCTCGCTGGTGTTGGTCAGCCGCCTCCGCTATGAGCGTCCACCTCAAACGCGTATGCCGATGAATCTCACGACCATGTTTGCGGGCGTGCGTTTTATTCGTGAGCGCAAAGATGTGCTGGGTGTGATCTCTCTCGATCTGTTCGCCGTGCTACTGGGGGGCGCCACCGCGCTGTTGCCGATCTTCGCGCAGGATATTCTGCATACCGGCCCCTGGGGATTAGGCATGCTGCGTGGAGCGCCTTCTGTGGGGGCGCTCATTGTTGGCGTGTGGCTGAGTCGCCACAAGCTGGAAAAGCACGTCGGCATGATTATGTTTGGTTCTGTCGCGGGCTTTGGTGTGGCTACGCTGGTGTTCGCGCTCTCCACGCAATTATGGCTGTCTCTGCTGGCGCTGGCCGCGCTGGGCGGGTTCGATATGGTGAGCATGGTGATTCGCGGCGCGCTGGTGCAGCTGGATACGCCGGATGACATGCGCGGTCGCGTGAATGCGGTCAACGCCATCTTTATTAATACCTCAAATCAGCTTGGTGAGTTTGAATCAGGCATGCTGGCAGCGTGGATGGGGGCGGTGCCTGCCGCAGCGCTTGGCGGTATCGGCACGCTGGTGGTGGTGGTGGTCTGGATGACGATTTTCCCGCATCTGCGCAAACGGCAGAAGCTGGAGAACGAAAACGCAGGATAAGCGCCAACAAAAACCGGCTCGCGAGCCGGTTAATGATGTCACCACTCTGCACTGCCATGAAAAGCCCCGCGCAAAGGGGGACCTGCGCGGGGAGGTTGACCTTAAACGGTCGCGGTTTTCCCCAGGCTGGCGTCAAATTGTTTCCAGCTGTCTGTCATATCCACCACGGTTTTCGATTTTCGTGCTTCATCGATTTTAATCGCGGTCAGGCCCGCTTCCAGTGCATCCACCACAGAGACTTTCAGTGGCGTTCCCTGTTTAATGTGTTTGACGATCTCTTCAGCCATCAACGCATCGGCACCGTAGTGACCGTCATAGGCATTGCCGCTGTAAGTGGTATCGACTTCGCGCTCGCCGGTGCGGGCGTTGTGCACGCGGAAGTAGTTACGCACAAAGTCACCCTCAGCCATGCCATCGGTGCCCATCACGCAGAAACGCCGAAACTCATCCGGCACGTTAAGGTTGGCGTGGAAGGCGAGCGTTGCGCCATTGGCGTATTCGATCAGCGCTGTCTGGTAGTCGACGATGTCGGCATCGCCATCAAACACCGCATCCGTGCTTGACCAGCCGCTGGGTTTAACGTGATACACCTCAGATTGCGGTGTGACAGCCCCGGAGGGTGCATGTTGCGGCGTGAAGTTTTTACGCCCACCAAAGCTGGCGACGCGCACCGGGCGTTCACCGACTAATCCTTGATAGAGATCGATATCGTGGCAGCATTTTTCCAGAATGTAAGGACCGGCGTATTTTTCCAGACGTCGCCAGTCGCGCTGGAAGAAGGCCCCATGGTAAGGCTTGATGTGTTCCGTGGCTTCGATTGAGGTGATCTCGCCCAGGCGATGTTCGTCACGCGCGTTTAAGAGATCGTGGTACAGCGGTGAGTAGCGTAAAACTAAGCCGACCAGAATTCGTTCATGCCCATATTGCTGCACCAGCTGTGCCATCGCCATGGTCTGTTCTTCATTGATCACCACCGGTTTCTCGGTGAACACGGTGTAACCGGCGGCCAGCCCCTGGCGAATATGCTCAAGGTGCATAAAGTTGGGTGACCCTACCAGCAGCAGATCGAACCCACCGTGCTGGAGTAGCGCATCCACGTTGTCGAACGCCTTCCCGGCATCAATGCCGAAGGTGTGGAGATTCGGCAAGCCAGCGGGAGCCGGATCGACGTAACCCACCACGGAGAACTCTGCGTCAGCTTTGTTGAACTCTTTCACGACATGAGAAAGACGAAAGCCCAGACCAATAATGCCCACTTTCATGTTGTACCCCTGAAGCCCGTTGCTTGTTAGCTGCCCGACCCATCAGGCTGCTGATAATCTGACCGTTAACTTATTACGGCAGAAAAACTAATGTCAATCCGTAACGCCGATCTCAAATTGGTGTTTTTTGTTATCTTTATGTTTTAAATGAATATTAATTAACTATACGGAATGCGTATTTATTTGTGATTGCGATTTAAGTTTTTTTCCCCTATCTTTCGCACATCTATAAGCATCATGCCGTTGGTGGCAGGCAGGAGGAAGCGCGTGCAATCACTTTTGCTGGGTATTGATGGCGGTGGTACGCACTGTCGCGGGCGCCTGACGGACCACGCTGGCCGCGTGCTGGCGGAAGCGACGGGCGGCCCCGCCAATGTCTGGTCGCAGTATGATGCCGCCATCAACGCCATTGAATCGGTCATCGACACGCTATTTCAACAAGCGGGGCTTGCTGCTGATGCGCGTGACCGCACCCTGCTGGTGGCGGGTTTAGCGGGTGCCAATGTGGCATCGGTGCATTCCCGGCTGCAAAGCTGGCAGCCTCGTTGTCAGGCGCGTTATCTGTTTACCGATGTCGAAATCGCCTGTGCGGGTGCGCACGATGGTGCACCCGGCGCGGTGTTGATTGTCGGGACGGGCAGTCAGGGCGCAGCCTGGGACGGCGCGCAGTTTACCCTGCTGGGCGGCTGGGGTTTTGCCCTGTCAGATGCCGGTTCAGGCGCCATCCTTGGGCGCCGGGCACGCCGCTTAGCGCTGCTGGCGCACGAAGCTATCGTGCCTGCTTCGGCGCTGACTGAACGCATCATGGCGCTGCATCAACACAGTCCGGAACAGATGTTACTCTGGTCACAGCAGGCAACACCCGCCGAATGGGGCATTGTGGTGCCTGAGGTCTTTACCGCCGCGCAGCAGGGCGATCCTCATGGTATTGCGCTGGTGCAGCAGGCCGCTGCCGATATCGTGCAGATGGTGCAGCCCTTGCTGGCGCGCAGTCACGGCAAATTGGCCCTGATGGGGGGACTCGCGGTGCCGATTCAGCCCTGGTTACCCGCTGACATTGCCGCGCAGCTTGTCCCGCCGCAGGGGGATGCCTTAAGCGGTGCATTGCGCCTTGCCAGCCAGTTCAGCCAGCAACCGGCTTAGCCTCTTCCAACTTAAAAAAGAGATCCATGAGCGCTCCCAACGTAACTGCACGCATTTTGCGCCTGATTGTCGAAAATGCGCCAATCAGCCAGTCTGATCTTAAAGTTCGTAGCGGCCTGAGTATGTCTACGGTATCGCAGGCCACTAATCGTTTGCTGTCCGGCGGTATTGTGCAGGAGCTGGGGCTGCGTCGTGTCTCAATGGGACGACCGAAAACACTGCTCGGCCTCAATCCGGATCACGCCAGCGTGGTCGGCATTCAACTTAATGCCGAACGCAACCTGATTGTCTTAACCGACCTGAGCGGCAACATCATCGGCGAGCAGCAGATCCCGTCCGGCGCGATGACTCCTAAACAACTGGGTGACGCGCTGGCGAAGTTTTTGCGTGGCGTGGAAGGAAAGAAAGTCGGTGCCATTGGGCTGGCGCTTTCAGGTCTGGTGGATGCCAGCAACGGCGTTTGCGTGTTGTCACGCGCGCTGGGCTGGAACAACGTGCCGATTGCGCGCCTGCTGGAAGAGCGTTTTTCGCTGCCGGTCTTTATCGAAAATGATGCCAATGCGTTAGCCATGGCCGCACTGGTGTTTGGTCAGCTGGGCCATGCACAATCCGCGGTGATTGCCACTTTTGGCAAAGGTATTGGGGCGGGAATTCTGCTGGACCGCCAGCTCTATCGTGGCCGTCATGGTAAAGCCGGAGAGATTGGCGTGTCATTGCTCGGTGATGGTTCTGAGCGATTGCTGGAAGATGTGGCCTCATCACAAGCGATTTTGCAGCGCGTGGCGGTTTCCCTGAAAGAGGCGCTGCCGCAGACATTACGCGATCTGGATAGCCAGCCCACGCCTGAAGTGCTCAGTGCACTGGCGGAAGCCGGACAGCACCTGGGCATGTCGCTGGCGAATCTGTCGGTGGCTTATGATCCTGACGTGGTGTATCTGGCGATGGAGCCGCAGATGGCATCGCGCATATTGCTCGACCACATCACGCAGAGTTTCCAGACCTACCGGCTGAAGATCACGCCGCAGATGACGCCGCTGCAGTTTCTCACCGAGTCGAATCGTATGTGGGCGCAAGGGGCGGCAGGCTTTGCGGTGAATAAGCTGTTGGATTTGCTGGCGGCGCAGGCCGATGAAGAGACGGTGCCTTAAAACGGCAATCTGAGTCGTGGCGCGCACGGAATCGAAGCTAACCATTTGTTCAGAAAGGGCGCCGTAGCAAAACCACGGCGCTTGCTTCGATGAGGCGCTTAACGCAGGCGCAATCCCAGCTCATCAAACAACATCCCGCGTTCAGCATTGATCTGATAACTGACGCGGTCGCCAATCTCATGCTCTGCCGCGTTGCGTTCCTCAATCACCAATAACTTCTCCTCACCGATATCCAGATAAAGATAGTTGGTGTGCCCCAGCATCTCACTGAATGACAAATCGGCGCTGAAGCTCAGCGTATCGGTTTCCTGTTGCGCCGGAGAGAAATGCTCGGGTCGAATCCCCAGCGTGACTTTTTGTCCTTCATGGCAGGCTGCATCTATCTTCATGGTCAGCGTGTGAATGCCCAAGGCAGGCACGCGCAGTTGCACGGCACCTGGCGCGACTGTGGCAATTTCCGCCTGCAGGAAGTTCATCTTCGGTGAACCGATAAACCCAGCGACAAACAGATTGTCGGGATCGTGATACAGCGCCATCGGTGCACCCACCTGCTCAATTTTGCCCTGACGAAGTACCACGATGCGGTCGGCCAGCGTCATCGCTTCCAGCTGGTCGTGCGTGACATAAATCATGGTGTTGCCCAGAGAGGCATGCAGGCGAGCGATCTCAATGCGCATCTGTAACCGCAGCTCAGCATCCAGATTGGAGAGCGGTTCATCAAACAGGAAAATGCGTGGATGGCGGATAATGGCGCGGCCGATGGCCACACGCTGACGCTGGCCGCCGGAGAGCGCACGTGGCAGGCGATCCAGCAGTTCTGTCAGATGCAGGCGCGCGGCCGTCTGGTTAATCGCTTTCTCGATTTCTGCTTTGGATTTCTTCATCACTTCCAGCGGGTAAGCCAGATTGCCGCGCACCGTCATATTCGGATAGAGCGCATAAGACTGGAATACCATGGCAATGCCGCGCTCGGTGGCGGGCTGATGCGTCATGTCTGCGCCCTCAATCAGTAACTTGCCGTCACTGATCTCCTCCAGCCCGGCAATCATGCGCAGCAGCGTCGATTTACCGCAGCCGGAAGGGCCGACAAACACCACAAATTCGCCGCTGTTAATAGTGAGATCGATACCGTGGATCACATTCACATGGTCGTAGGACTTTTTAACGCTTTGCAGGTGCAGGCTGGTCATGGTGAGGCCTCAATCAGAGTAGTTGACCCATGTAGATGGCGTTGCTGCGCATAATCGGCGTGAAACCGAGACGTTGATAAAAGCCGCACACCTTCTCATTTTGCAGACTCACGCCCAGATAAACACCCGGCACGCCAGCGGTGCGCAGATCCTGCAACAGCTGCTCAATCAGTTTTCTTCCCCAGCCGCCCTGTTGCGCTGGCGGCAGCAGATTGATATGCAGATGCGCGGGCCATTGCGCCACCAGTTGCTCTGCAGCGGCGTCCGGCTGAAGGATGGCATCCAGGACTTTACTGTCGAGTGGCGCGCGCGGCGTGTAATCGCGATATTGCTGTTGCAGTTGTGGCCACCACTGCGCATTCAGTTGTGCTTCGAAGGTGCGTGTATCTGCTACCGCCACCGCATAGCCCATCACTTCCCCATTCATTTCAAGTGCATAGGAAAATTCGGGTGCAAAGCGTGCGTAAGGAATGACAAAGCGCAGGCCCGGCAGCGCCGGGTCAGAATAGAGCGCGGTGGCGTCAGTTCCCGCATTGGCCGTTTCTAAGCAGATGCGCGACAGGGCTGGAAAATCGCTCTCGCGGGTTCGGCGAATAACACCTTTAGCCGTCATGGTGGAGCCTCTGTGGTCATGAGATGAACAGATTTTACGGTAAATAAAGCTGACTTAGTTTTCAAGTTGTAATAATTGCGCGACCGCACAACACGGAGGTAAATCACTGGTAGTGAGCTATCGCGCAAATGTCTGCCTATAGCGACGCAGAGCCTATGCCGCCTGCATTCAGCGCTGATTTTACCGTCGCAGCCTGTCGAACATCACATTAACTATAGAATTTTCATATGGTCTGTCAGTAGGTTAATGCTGGTGATTAGCGTGAGTGAATTGTGCTGGCAGCAGCCGTCAGGCATCTTCAGGTGTACGCTTTTGTGTCTGGCAGACAGGATTCTCTGCTGTGTAGTCCGCTTTTCTTCTCACAATTTGCACTGTATCACAGAGCAAAAATTCCGCAGTGAGGGTGTTTGACTTTCTTTTGTGCATAAAGTAAGTATGAATTAACGTCGTTATTGCTGCTGAATCAACCTGCCAGGACCTGCAGGTGTCGCAATGAAGGGATGCCAGTCATCTGTTGGAGAAACCGAGCATGATGTGTGATTCAACCAAACGTCCGTCCCGTATGAAAAGCTCACTGCGCGTGGTATCGCGTCTGGTTTCAGCCGGGATCTTGCTCGGTGCAACCCTGGCGACGGCGCAAGCGGTGACGCTGAACGAATGGGATATTTATAACTATCCACAGCAGACCGAGGCGGTGGATGAAGCGGTGAAAGCGTTCCAGCAAAAGAATCCGGGCATCACCATTCAGCGCTCGGTGCACTCTTTTGAAGATACGCGTATTCCACTGAAGCTGGCGCTGACCGCCGGTGATGGCCCGCAAATCGCTCAGGTCAATCAGGGCGGTGGCGATATGGGTTCGCTGGTGAAAGACAAACTGCTGTGGCCGCTTGACGACTACGCCAAAACCTATGGCTGGACCACGCGCTTCCCGGACTCGATCCTCAAGCGTAACCGCTGGTCAGATAAGCAGGACTTTGGCAGCGGTCAGCTTTACGGTGTCGCCAGCCTCGGTGAAATGGTGGGGCTGTATTACAACAAGGCTTTGCTGGACAAGGCGGGTGTTGCCGTACCGAAAACCCTGCCTGAACTCGAAGCGGCAATGGAGAAGCTGAAAGCGGCGGGTACGCCACCGATGATGCTCGGCCTGCTGGACGGTAATATGGGCCAACAGCTGCTGAGTACCGTATGGGAAGCACAGATTGAGAGCAAAGATCGCAAAGCCCTCGATGATCTGATTTACGACGTGGGTGGCACCTTCAAAGACGACAAGCTGGTGAAAGCGGCGAGCATGATGAAGAGCTGGAAAGACAAGGGCTACTTCTTCCCCGGCTTTGAAGGCATTGGTCATGATGATGCGGCCACCCTGTTCCAGAATGGGCAGGCCGCGTTCCTGGTGAGTGGCACCTGGTATCTCGGCCAGTTCAAAGACAATAAAGATGTGCACTTTGCAGCGATGCCGATGGGTGAGGGCGTGCAGCATGCCTTGATGGTGGGTGGCACCGATCTGGCGTTCTCGATCACCAACACGGCAAAAACCAAAGAGCAGCAGGATGCGGCGGCTAAATTTATCGACTACATCGTTTCCGACGAGATGGCGAACCGCTGGTTGAAAGTCGGCTTCCTGCCGGCGGGCACCAGCAAGAATGCACAAATCCCAGCGGATAACCCGTTGCTGGCGGAGGCGTATC
This sequence comes from Pantoea sp. BL1, assembly GCF_000963985.1. Lineage (NCBI taxonomy): Bacteria > Pseudomonadati > Pseudomonadota > Gammaproteobacteria > Enterobacterales > Erwiniaceae > Pantoea > Pantoea sp. BL1. Next base: position 12,030 of record NZ_JZRH01000004.1, read on the forward strand.
AGGTATGGGTGACCCTCAACGAGCATGATGGCCTCGGCCATTATCTGGATTGGGCCACGCCGACCATGAATGCTGAGCTGAATCAGAACGTGCAGCTGTTACTGGCAGGACGACAGACGCCGGAGCAGATGGTCACTAATTTCGACAACAACTATCAACGCTACCTGAAAACCCTGAAGCACTGATGACGTCCGGCCCGGCGACGATGCCGGGCCGTGAATTAGCCTGCAAGCGAGTAAGGTTATGCTGAACAAATCTGCCTGGCGCAATGCGCTTTATCTTCTGCCCGCCGTACTGGTCTATGCGGTGTTTCTACTCCTGCCGCTGCTGGCCTCGCTCGGCATCAGCTTCACCGAGTGGGATGGTACTTCCCTGCCGATTTTCACCGGTATCAGCAACTACGTGCGTATGTTCCAGGATCCGGTGTTCTGGGTGGCGCTCGGCAACAATGCGCTGCTGATGTTGTTTTATACCTTGCTGCCGATTGGTGTCGGTTTGCTGCTGTGCAGCTTCCTGTATGAAACGCGTAACGGCAAAGAGCGCAGCGTGCTGCGTATTCTGTTTTTCCTGCCGTATATCATGCCGATGGCGGTTTTAGGCGTGGTGTGGCGTTGGTTATATAACCCGGCGTTTGGCCCTATCGATCAGTTCCTGCGCGCCATCGGTTTACCGCAGTTGGCGTTGTCGTGGCTGGGGGATTTCACCTGGGCATTACCGGCTGTGGGTTTTGTTGCCACCTGGTATTTCTTCGGATTCTGTCTGGTGCTGTTTATGGCCGGTCTGCAGCGCATGGATCCTTCACTGCTGGAAGCCGCCGATTTGGATGGTTCTTCGCGTCGCCAGAAGTTTATGCGTATTACGCTGCCTTCGCTGCGTCCGGAATTGCGTATTGCGCTGCTGCTGACGGTGATTGCCAGCCTGAAGGCCTTTGACCTGGTGTATGTAATGACGCAAGGCGGGCCGGGCACTTCGACCATGGTGACCAACATCTTTATGTATAAGCAGGGCTTCGATTTGCACTACTTTGGCTACGCGTCAGCGGTAGCCGTGTTCAGTATGTTGATTGTGCTGATGATCAACGCCTGTATTCATTTTGCTATCCGGGAGCGTCACTGATGCGCGGTACGCCTGTTGTTTCTCGCGCGCTCATCTGGATTGTCGCGTTAATGACTATCCTGCCGTTTTTAATGGCGCTGATGACCTCATTCAAAACCCAGATGGAGCTGTTTCAGGGCGTGTTCACGCTACCTTCATCGCTGAACTTCAAAAACTACGTCACCGCCTGGCAACAGGGACATTTCAACGTCTACTTTATGAACTCGGTGCTGGTGGTGATTCCGGTAGTGCTCAGCAGTATTTTGTTAGGGATTCTGGCAGGATTTGGTTTTGCCTGGCTGAAAATCCCCGGTAAGAAGCTGATAGCAGCGATGCTGGGCTTAGGCATGGTGCTGCCGAGCGAGGCTTTTATTATTCCGCTTTACCACGAACTGCGTTGGATGGGGCTGACGAATACTTATCTGGCGCTGATCCTGCCGCAAATTGCCTTATCGCTGCCGTTTACCACGCTGATGATTGCCACTGCACTGCAACAGGTGCCGCGCGAGCTGGTGGAAGCCTCGGTGATGGATGGTGCTTCAAGGCGCAAGATATTGTGGGGCATTCTGGTGCCTGCCATTTGGCCCACGCTCTCGACGCTGGCACTGCTGCTGTTTATCTGGACGTGGAATGAGTTTCTGATTCCGCTGATTCTGGTCAACAAGGATGAACTGCGTACTTTGCCAATCGGCATGATGTTCTTCCAGAACAAAAACACGATTGATATTCCGGTGCTGATGGCAGGCGCAATGATCGTGATTCTGCCGCTGGTGGCGGTGTTCCTGGTGTTCCAGCGTAAGTTTATCAGTGGTGTGACGGAAGGGGCGGTGAAGTAGGGTGCCCCTTTTGGGGCTCCTGAACTGTAACCTGTGATGGAATGCACAGTGTTGGACTATCCTGGGATATTTAATTAACACCCACAAACTGTTTGTGGTTATTGTGCCATGGTTAATTTCAGGAGGAAATTACATGGCTATTAACGGAAAGTTTATTCTTACGGGTACTCAGTTCTCTCCACTCATATTGCCGGGCATTGGCCATTTCATGGCTTTCTCAGGCAATAATCGTTATCGAAATCGCCCAGCATGTGCATCGGTTCCATTTAATGGACCTTTGCCCTTAGGTCTGTATTACATCGTCAAGAGACCCACGAATGGTGTGAAGAGCATGTTATATAATATGAGTCGAGAGTTTTGGTCATGGCCAGGCAGTTCACCTGTTGTTCATGCCGAATGGTTTGGACTTTTTCGCCACGACACACTCATTGACGATTATACGTTTGTTGAAGGTATTAAACGCGGTAACTTCCGTCTTCATCCAATTGGCCCTGCCGGCATATCACAAGGTTGTATTACCTTACAGTATCGTAGTGATTTTCTAAAAATTCGTCAGGCATTGATGACTTACACTTATGGAAATAAAAACATTCCAGGCACCAGTTTCTATTCGTATGGGACAATTGAGGTCATTGATGGGAGTATTTCAGATGTCTGTAGCGCATAGTTCTGGTGTCAGATTTCCATTAAAAATGGTATTTTTCTTCCTTGCTTTTCTTATCCTCATTCCGATTAATCACACAATAGCTTTCGCTTTTCTTAACGGAAATCAGTCTGCATTTGTCGATTTTACAAATGCATATGGCTTGGGTGATGCTGAGGGATTTTACGGTCAATTGATTATTGCTTTATCTGTGATTGAAAGCGCGAGTCTTTTGGCACTCACGCTTTATCTGATAAAGATATTCAAGAATCGCCATTGACCATGGTGTGGTTAACTTCGTTCATTCCATGCGTCAGTGTGTTGTACATTTCCATCACAATATCGCCAGGTGACTTTTTCATACATCATCGCAACGGATTCGACATGGTTAGTTTGATGGCTGCTCGCTTTTATGTTTGCCATGCCAGGAATTACGGAAACGATTTTAACACCTTCAAAAAGCATATTGAAGTATTCAACCTCTTGTCCCGCATCACTAATACAGTACCATTTGAATTCTGCTGAAGTTAATGTCTGTCCTGATGTGACAGCTTTATAGAGATAGGGGCTCGATGAGTCGAATTCCTTTTCAAAACTTACCGGCATATGTGTACGAGTTCCCGTAATCTTACCCGTAGCACCATCAACCGGTAAAGTGACTCCATGAGAGAACCCTTGCACTTCAATGCTGTGTTCTCTTGCTGTTACATCCACGGAGCCTTTAATAATCGCTCCACCATCATCCTTTAACCACAAATAAGCCGGGATAGGCATATTATTTCCTTATTACCGTTGTCCTGAAAATAAGGTACATCAATAAAATTCATATCCCTTGCTTATTTTATGGTTATTGTGATCTCTATTGACACTTAATTTTTACAGCGCTGCCGCGATTGCCACACCCAACTCTTCTGTTGAAGCGCTGCCGCCGAGGTCGCGCGTCAAGCTATTGCCGGCAGCCAGCGTGCGTTCAATCGCGTCCAGTACGGCGGCGCCCGCTTCAGCGTAACCGAGGTGCTCCAGCATCATCGCACCACACCAGATCTGTCCAATCGGGTTTGCTACGCCTTTGCCCGCAATATCCGGCGCTGAGCCGTGCACCGGTTCAAACAGGCTGGGGAATTTCCCTTCCGGGTTGATGTTGGCCGAAGGCGCAATACCGATGGTGCCGGTACAGGCCGGGCCGAGATCTGACAGGATGTCGCCAAACAGGTTGCTGGCCACCACCACATCAAACCAGTCCGGGTGCAGCACGAAGTTCGCCGTCAAAATATCGATATGATACTTATCGACTTTCACTTCCGGGTAACTCGGCGCCATGGCTTCGACGCGGCTGTCCCAATAGGGCATGGTGATAGCAATGCCGTTGGATTTGGTGGCAGAGGTCAGGTGTTTTTTCGGACGCTTCTGCGCTAACTCATAGGCAAACTTCAGGATGCGATCGACGCCCGTACGCGTCATCACCGTCTCCTGAATCACCACCTCGCGGTCGGTTCCAGGGAACATGGTGCCGCCCACCGACGAGTACTCGCCCTCGGTATTTTCACGCACCACATAGAAATCGATATCGCCGGGCTGACGATTGGCCAGCGGCGCTTTGACGCCCGGCATCAGGCGAACCGGACGCAGGTTGACGTACTGATCAAATTCGCGGCGGAACTGCAGCAGCGATCCCCACAGCGACACGTGATCCGGTACCACATCTGGCCAGCCCACCGCGCCAAAATAGATGGCATCAAACTGGCTCAGAGTGGCGAACCAGTCATCCGGCAACATCTTGCCATGCTGCTGCCAGTACTCGGCGCTGGCAAAGTCAAACCATTGCCATTCCAGAGAAATATTGAATTTCTTTGCCGCTGCATCCATCACGCGGATGCCTTCTGGCATCACTTCTTTGCCAATGCCATCGCCAGGGATGACGGCGATTTTGTAGGTTTTGCCGCTCATAGGGTTCTCGCAGGTTGCTGTTGATGTTCTAAACGCAGTATAACCATGCATCACCGGGAAATAATTAGCCTGAGCGGCAAGCCAATGTTGAATAAAAGTAGAGAATCGCGTACCTCCACCGACGATCTGGCCTTCTTTGTGCGCGTCGCAGCGCTGGAGAGTTTAACCGCTGCGGCGCGTGAACTCGGGCTATCGCTGCCCGCCGTCAGCAAACGTCTCAGCCACCTTGAACAGCGTCTGGGGGTGCAACTGCTGAAACGCACCACGCGGCGACTGGAGCTCACCGCTGAAGGAAAACGCTATCTGGAAGGGGCTCGCCCGTTGCTGGATCAACTGGCAGAGCTGGAGGAGTCGGTGAGCAGCCAGGCGGCGGTGCTGCGTGGTAGCCTGAACATTAACGCTTCGTTTGGATTTGGTCGCCGCCATGTTGCCCCCTGCGTGTCCCGTTTTGCTGCGCTGCATCCTGAAGTCTCGTTATCATTACAACTCAGCAGCCAGCCATTGAATTTCATCGATTCGCACATCGACATTGATATCCGCATTGGCGAACCGCCCGATGCGCGGCTCATCGCGCGTAAGTTACGCACTAATCCGCGCGTGCTATGCTGCGCCCCAATTTATGCGGAGCGTCACGGCCTGCCTGACAGTATTGCGGCGCTGTCGCAGCACAACTGTATTCTGCTACGGCAGTACGAGAGTGATTTCGCACTCTGGCGATTGAGTCATGGCCAGCAGCAGGTGACGCAAAAGGTGCAGGGGAGTTTGATCACCAACGATGGCGAAGTGGCGATGCAGTTAGCGATGGATGGGCACGGCATTTTGCTGCGTTCCTGGTGGGATGCCCAGCACATGATTGAACGCGGCGATCTGCTGCATGTGCTGCCAGCATGGAGCAGCGTGGACGGGGATATTTTTGCCGTGTGGCGGCCGCAGCGTCAGTTACCCGCCCGCATTAGCGCCTTTGTCGATTTTTTGCAGTCCGCCTTGTAACTATTAAGTAATATTTGATTATTTTTAATCATCATTGACTGTTTGTGAGCATGATCAAACAAATCATTTGCTGTTTAGCCTATAAATTGCCCTGCTTGTGCGTGAATTCATTCTAATGTGAGTGAAATAAATCAATGAGCATAAACAGGGTTGCCTTTGTGCATAGACACTAAAATAACAAAACAGGCAACCTCATTAACGGCATGCGTGAAGCCCAGCGCAGGCCACGACCCTACGTTATCAATGAGGCTAAAATGAAACAGTTTTCTGCAGAAGGGATGATGATTATTGTCGGGATCGTCATCGCGTATATTCTGTTTACCACCTGGCTGACGTGGCGTCTGCGCAGCAAAAACAGCGGCGACTTTATGGCGGGATCCAACGTGATGCCGGCTTTTGTCGTGGGTGTGATGTTAATGTCTGAGTACATCGGCGCGAAATCGACCATTGGTACCGCCCAGGCGGCGTTTGAAGGCGGGTTTGCCGCTTCCTGGTCGGTGATTGGTGCCGCGATTGGCTTCCCGCTGTTCGGATTCCTGCTGGTTAAGCGTATCTACAACACCGGAAAAATCACCATTTCGGGTGCGATTGCTGAGCGTTACGGCAACTCAACCAAGAACATCATTTCCCTCATCATGATCTATGCGCTGCTGCTGGTGAATGTGGGGAACTATGTGAGCGGCGCAGCGGCGATCTCGACCGTGTTGAATCTCGATCTCACCACGGCGGCCGTGATCACCGCAATCGTCAGTACCTTCTACTTTATGTTCGGTGGCATGAAGGGCATTGCCTGGGTAACGCTGCTGCACAGCGGACTGAAATATATCGGTATCTTGATCATTCTCGGCGTCGCACTGCATATGACCGGCGGCGTTAGCCCGATGATCAAAGAGATGCCGCATTTCTACTGGACGTGGGACGGTAACATTGGGGCCAGCACCATATTTGCCTGGATGATTGGCACCATCGGTTCGATTTTCTGCACCCAGTTTGTGATTCAGGCCATTGCTTCCACCAAAAGTGCCGCATCCGCCAAGCGTGCTACCTGGGTTGCCTTCTTCTTCTGCATGCCGATTGCGATTGCCATTGCGTTAATTGGCGTGGCGGCGAAGTACCTGCATCCGGATATCAAAAGCCTGTATGCACTGCCGGTGTTCCTGCAGGATATGAGCCCATGGCTGGCCGGGATTGTGACCACCTCGCTGGTGGCCTCCATCTTCGTCAGTGTCAGCACTGTGGCGCTGGCGATTGCCTCGCTGGTGGTCAAAGATTTCTATGTGCCGTATCGCAACTCAACGCCAGAACGTGAATTCCGTATGACGCGTTGGCTGTCGCTGCTGATTGGTTTCCTGCCGTTAATCCTGGTGCTGTTCGTCCCCGAAGTGCTGAAGCTCTCCTTCTTCACCCGCGCGATTCGTCTGTCGATCTCGGTGGTGGCGATTATTGCCTTCTACCTGCCGTTCTATAAAAGTACGCGCGGGGCGAATGCCGGTCTGATTGGGGCCTGCGTGGTCACCACCGTCTGGTATCTGCTCGGCGATCCATTCGGCATCAATAATATGTATGTGGCGTTGATTACGCCAGCAGTGATCATGGTGATTGATCGCCTGATCCCTTCGGCACAAACGCACGACAAAAAAGCACCAAAATCTTCAATGCAAAACAGTGGAGCCTGATATGACCGATTCAACGATTACCGTCGAACGTAACGGTAACCTTCATCCGCACGCGCAGGATGCGCAGCAGCTCACGGCGATGCTGCCTTCGGTCTGTCCGCAGAATCACGCCGCTAATTTGCTGCCGCTGCCCAACGGCGACCTGCTGTGTGTCTGGTTTGGTGGCACGCAGGAAGGAATTGCCGATATCTCTGTGTGGTGCTCACGCCTGGAACAAGGCAGCAGCCAGTGGAGCGAAGCGCAAAAACTCTCGGATGATTCGACGCGCTCTGAGCAGAACCCGGTGCTGTTCCTCGATCCTGACCAGGTATTGTGGCTGTTATGGACAGCGCAGAAGTCCGGTAATCAGGACACGGCCATCGTGCGCTATCGCCAGTCGCGCGATTTCGGGCGCAACTGGAGCGCCATCGACACGCTGCTCGATCAGCCCGGCACCTTTATTCGCCAGCCAATTACCGTGTTACCGAATGGCAACTGGCTGTTGCCGGTGTTCTATTGCCGCACTCAGCCGGGTGTAAAATGGGTCGGTAATGACGACATTAGCGCGGTAAAAATCTCCAGTGATAAAGGCAAAAGCTGGCGCGATGTGGCGGTGCCGGATAGCCTCGGCTGTGTGCACATGAACATTACTTTATTGCAGGATGGCAGCTTACTGGCGCTGTATCGCAGCCGTTGGGCGGACTTTATCTATCAAAGTCGTTCGACGGATGGCGGTGAAAGCTGGAGTGCGCCGGTGGCGACTGAACTGCCAAACAACAATTCCTCCATTCAGGTGACCACACTGAATAACGGTCATCTGGCGCTGGTGTTCAATGCCATGAGCGCCAAAGATGCCAGCGAGCGTCGCCTGTCGCTGTATGACGAAATCGAAGATGAGGATGACGATGTGGCGGTGGCGGCCGAACCGGTGGTGCACACCGGACGCACCGCATTTTGGGGCGCACCGCGTGCACCGATGACGCTGGCCATCTCCCCGGATGGCGGCCAAAGCTGGCCGTGGCAGCGTCATCTCGACGAAGGCGACGGCTACTGCATGACCAACAATTCGCAGCAGAAGCTCAACCGTGAGTTCTCGTATCCCAGCATCAAGCAGAGTGAGGACGGCGCACTGCATATCGCCTACACCTATTTCCGTCAGGCGATTAAGTACGTCCGCGTTAACGAAGCGTGGGCGAGGGGAGAGCAATGAGCCGACACGCGCTGGTGACGGGGGTTAGCTCCGGGATTGGCGCGGCGATTGCCGATCATCTGCTGGCGCAGGGCTGGCAGGTGACGGGATTTAGCCGCACGCTGGTAAAGAAAGATCATCCCGCCTTTACCTTGGTGAGTGTGGATCTGTTTGATGCCCGATTGCTGAAGCAGGCGCTGGCTGTTTTACCCAAGGTGGATGCGCTGGTGCATGCCGCGGGCATGATGGCGGCTGCGCCACTCGGCGATCTTGATGAGGAGCAGAGTGCGCGCCTGTGGTATCTGCATGTGCAGGTGGCGCAGATCATGGCGAACGCGCTGCAGCCGCAGATGACGCAGGGCGACCGCATTTTGCTGATCGGCAGTCGCACTTCACGCGGTGCCGCTCATCGCAGCCAGTATGTCAGCACCAAAGCGGCGATGGTCGGTATGGCGCGAAGCTGGGCGGCTGAATTAGCGCCGCAGGGGATTACTGTGAATGTGATCGCGCCCGGAGCCACCGAGACGCCCATGCTGCTGCAACCCGGGCGTGCCAGTTCTCCCCCGAAGCTGCCCCCTATCGGACGCTACATCAAGCCCGAGGAAGTGGCGGCGCTGGCAGGTTTTGTGCTGTCACCCGCTGCAGATGCAATAACCGGGCAGGAATTGGTGATCTGCGGTGGAGCGTCGTTGTAGATAGCGGGCAATATACTCCCCCTCATCCGTCTTCCCTGAATCCCGCCCAGGATTCAGGGAGTGTTGGTACGAGAGCGGGTGGGTTAAGGGGAGCACATGCACTGTTTTAACCTATTTCCCTCGCAATGCCATGACATCCACCTGCCAGATATTCAGTTTGTTATACAGCGCGGTCCGTGAAATCCCCAGTTGCTGTGCCGACTGACGCAGGTTGCCTTTCTGCTCACTCACTACCTGCAATACATGCTGGCGCTCATTTTCCTGCAGTGATGTTAAAACGCTGGATTGTGGTGGCGGGACGCGCTGCGTCATCTCTTCCGGCAAATCCGGTTTGCCAATCTCCAGCCCTTCACACAAATTCACCATGCGTTCCACCAGGTTCTCCAGTTCACGTACGTTGCCCGGCCAGTGCCATGCCTGTAAGCAGTGCATGGCTTCAGACGACACCTGCGGCGCGATGCGTTTCAATCGGGTACAGAGCGCCTGAATAAACGTATTCACCAGACCTGGAATATCTTCCTGGCGTTCACGTAGCGGCGGAATGGCTAATGAAATCACGTTAAGACGGTAATACAGGTCGCGGCGAAAGGCGCCTTTCTCTACGGCATCCAGCAGATTACAGTGCGTGGCGGCGATGATGCGCACATTGACCTTAAGTGGATGCGCGGCGCCGATACGCACCACTTCACTCTCTTGTAATACGCGCAGCAGGCTGGTTTGCGCCTCCAGCGGCATTTCGCCAATTTCATCCAAAAACAGCGTGCCACCATCCGCCAGCTCGAATTTTCCTGCGGAGCCGCCGCGCCGGGAACCGGTGAATGCGCCATCGACATAGCCAAACAGCTCACTTTGCACCAGGTCACGCGGCAGTGCGCCGCAGTTGAGAGCGATAAAGGGCTCCTGATGCCGTGGGCTGGCGTTATGGATCGCCTGCGCGAACAGCTCCTTGCCGGTGCCGCTTTCACCGCTTAACAGCACGGTGCTATCGGTGCGGCTGCTGGCGCGTGCCTTCTGAATGGCCTGCTGCACGCGCGGCGCGTGGCCGCGAATCATCTCAAAGGTATAACTGGCGCTGACGCCCATTACCTGCCGCGTAATCGCCCGGATGCGCTGGTTCTCGCGCAGTGACAGCACACGTCCACCATCGGGTGCCGGCATCAATGAAATCAGGCAGGAGAGGGGCTGCACGCCATCCGGGATAAACTGCAATTCACGGTCATTACAGAATGGCATGGTCAGCAGCGATCCTCCCTGGGGTTGCAGTAACACATCAATCGGCCCGGCTTGAGGATCGAGACCACTAAAGATCTGCCGCGCATAGCGGTTTAACGTTTTGATCCGTCCGTGGCGATCGCAGACGATCACGCCCTCATTCAGGGTTTCGAGGATCGACTGCTGTTCCGCCAGCAAACTGCGCAACATTAATTGTTGTCCCACCGCTTCCGCAGCGGCCTGCACCGTGCCCAGCGTGTGCGCATTGAAGTTATCCGGTGTGGCGGTGAGTGTGAGCACGCCGAGCAGTTGGCCGCTGGCATCTCGAATCGGCGCGGCGGCGCACTGGTAGTGGCGCTTACGCAGATCGATCTTCCAGTTTTCCCCGCTCAGCACATACACCAGCCGTTGCTCAATCAGGCAACGAGCTGTGCAGTTGGTGCCGAGCACCTCTTCGCTCAGGATGCTACCGATCGGCGTCAAATCAGCGCCGCAAAAATGCAGCGTGACACCTTGCGCGTCGGTGAGGTTGATGTGGCCATCCGGGTTGTAGGCCAGCAGATTTTCCATCACGTTACGCGCCACCACAATCAGCTCAGCATTGTGCGCAAGGATGGCCGCCAGCTCATCCGCCGGTGGCGAAGTGTAGACGAAGGTGTGGGGATCGATGGCACGCTGCTGCGAACGTTGCCATGACTGCAAAATACTGCGGCGCATCCAGCCCGGTTGTTCACCCCTGACAAAGCTGTGCCAGCCCTGCCAGAGCAGGGTATCCCACTCGCCCGCTTCAGACCCTTCCGGCAGGCTGAAGATAGGATCGCTTTCATCTTTAAACGGTAGACGTTCGCTGGTGCGCATCAGCGGCTCCTGACCAATCTGGAATGTCCATTTTATTAACATGTGAAGTTGACATGTAAAGTTTATGTGCAATCTAAGGCGCAAGGCTGTGTAGTGCCTCACACAATTCCCCGTTTTTCAGTTGGCATCTGAATTGCAATGAAATGCCTATCTCCTCTGTCCCGAACGGACATATCCAAAACAGTAAGGAATGATTTATGACATTTCATCTTCAACCGGTTCGTGTGGGTCTGATTGGCGCAGGACGAATGGGCAGCTTCCACGCCGAAAATCTGGCGTATCGCGTACCCGGTGCCACGTTGGCGGCAGTCGCCGATCCGCAGCCCGGTGCTGCAGAAAAACTTGCCAGCAAGCTGGGTGTGGCGAAAGCCTACAGCGATTTGCACGCACTGTTGCGGGATCCGGAGATTGATGCGATTGCGATTGCGGCACCCGCTCGCACCCATGCCGAGTGGGTGATTGCCGCAGCGAATGCCGGTAAGCACGTATTTTGTGAGAAGCCAATGGCGGTCACGCTGGAGGAAGCTGACCGGGCGATTGCGGCCGCTAAAAGCGCGGGAGTGGTATTGCAGGTGGGCTTCAATCGCCGTTTCGATGCGGGTTTTGCCGCGGCGATAGCGGCAGTGAAGGCAGGCGAGAACGGCATTACGCAGTTAAGTCGTTCTGTGACACGCGATCCGGCGCTGCACGATCCGTCACGCATCCCGCAGTGGACCATTTATCTCGAAACGCTGATCCACGATTTCGACACCCTGCTGCATTTCAATCATGGGGCGAAGCCGGTGGAAGTGTATGCCATCGCCGATGCGCTGGTGCGTCCGGACTTCAAAGATAAAGGCTTGCTGGATACCTCGGTGGTGACGATTCGTTTTGACAACGGAGCGATTGCCATCGCAGAGGCCAACTTCCAGGCGGTGTACGGCTACGACGTGCGCGGCGAGGTGTTTGGCAGTAAAGGGATGCTGCAGGCGGGCCACATCACGTCTTCCAACTGCGTGCGCTACAGCGCGAGTGGTATCAGCATGGAGACTTCGCGTATGGATTCCGATCTGCTGCGCGAAGCCTATGTGGCGGAGATGATCGAGTTTGCCCGCTGCATCCGCACCGGCGAAACACCGCGCGCCACCGGTGAAGATGCACGCAATGCGCTGGAAATTGCGCTGGCCTGCATTGAATCGGTCACCCTCAACCTGCCTGTCAAAGTGGGAGCACGCTAATGGCTGCTTATCAACTCTCGGTTTGTGCCGAAATGGTGTTCCTCGATCTGCCTTTCGTTGAGCGTGTGAAACGCATTCACGCGCTGGGGTTTGGGGTCGAAATCTGGGGATGGGCCAATAAAGACATTGATGCGCTGGTCGCGACAGGTGCGCGATTCACCTCCATGACCGGTTATCTCACCGGCAATCTCACCGACGACGATGAGATCCAACAGCTGCTGCAGAGTGCCGAAGCCTCGCTGGCGGTGGCTGAACGGCTTAACTGCCCAGGGCTAAATCTGCACGGTACTGGGCTGGATGACAAAGGCTTGCCGGTCAAGCCCGTGGAAGTGGTCACCGGTGCGATGTGGCTGAAAGCAGTCGATACGCTGCGTAAAGTGGCGCAACTTGGCGAGCGCGCCGGGCGGGTGTTCACCCTCGAAAACCTCAATCTACCGGTCGATCATCCTGGCACCCCGTTCGCGCTGGCCGCCGATACCCTGGCGCTGGTGGAAGCGGTCAACAGCCCGGCGCTGAAGATGAATCTCGACCTTTACCATGCGCAAATTGGCGAGGGCAATTTGATTGAGCTGATTCGTCGTAGCGGTTCTGCCATTGGCGAAGTTCAGGTGGCAGATGTACCGGGTCGCCAGCAGCCGGGAACGGGTGAAATCAACTATCGCGCGATCGCGCGTGCGCTGCAGGAAGTGGGTTACAGCGGCACGGTGGCGATGGAGGGCTGGGCCAGTGGTGACAGTACGGCCGCGCTTGAGCAGTTCCGCGATCACTTCACGATCTAAGCGTTTTACCGCCGGGTATTTGCCTGTTGCCCGGCGTCATAACAATAAAACCTCAACCTACAGGAATCACCTCATGAACATCCGAAACATCGTGCTTTGTCTGTGCTCGCTGCTGCTGAGTTTAAGCGTCAGTGCGAAAACCTTCACCGTCGGCGTTGCGCTGGCTAACTTTGACCTTAACTTTGTCTCGATTCTGCGTACGCAGATGCAGGCAGAGTTAAAAGCCAATCAGCTTGACGGCCAGTTCGTGGATGCCAAAGGGGATGTGGCACTGCAAGTGCAGCAGGTGGATGATTTCATCAACCAGGGCGTGGATGCCATCATTCTTAATCCGGTGGATACGCAGGGTGTGTTGCCGATGATCACCGCTGCGAAGAACGCCAATATCCCGCTGATTTTCGTCAACCGTAAGCCAGAAGTGAAACTGCCGGGTGACATGGCCTATGTCGGTTCTGACTCCGCATTAGGCGGTGAGATGCAGATGGAAGCGTTAGCGAAGAAAATGAATTACAAAGGGAATGTGGCGATTCTGATGGGCGCCCTGTCCAATGAAGAGGCGCGCGAGCGCACCCGTGCGGTCGAAGCGGTGATCGCCAAATACAAAGACATGAAGGTGATTGAGAAGCAGACTGCCAAGTGGCAGCGCAACGAGGCGGTGGATGTGGTATCGAGTTGGCTGCTGAATCAGCGCCCGATCGATGCAATTGCCGCTAATAATGACGAAATGGCGATTGGTGCCATCATGGCGCTCAGCCAGGCGAAAAATGAAAAGATTCTGGTGGCGGGAATTGATGGCACGCCTGATGGTCAGCAGTTTGTTAAAAACGGCAAGATGGCGCTGACCATTTTCCAGGACGCCAAAGGTCAGGCAACCGGCGCGGTGCAGGTGACGAAGGCACTGCTGGATAAACAGAAAGTGAAGGAATACAACTGGATACCGTATCAGACCATTACTCCGGAGAACTACGCGCAGTTTGCTGCGAAGTGAGTTGAGCGATACGGCACAGGCGCACGACGTTGCGCCTGTGCTTCCCGAGGAATCATCGCATTCAAGTGAACCTGCTCACATCCTTTCCTTTCAATTATTAACGGTTCTAAACTTTCCCATTAACGCGCCGATAATTTCACCACTCAGTCTGATCGTTTGGCCCTTCATTGTTGGGCATCTTAATCAACCTCTGGTGTGGAAAATTGTCATGATCGCAACGCCCTTGTCAGGCCCGGACGCCGCGCCGGTGGAGATGGTTTCGCTGCGACGTATTGCACAGCGCGCAGACAGCCTTGCGGTGATCCTCAACTGGGGATTGTGGCCGATTGCGCTCAGCGTAGGATGGATGAATGACGGCTTAACCGTGGCGTTGATGGCCGGTCTGGCGTTAGCACTACTGTCGACTTTCTTCGGCACGATTCTGCGCGGCACGCTGCTCTCAAGGCTTATGCTCTCAGCATTGTTGATTGGCTGGGCGGGTTTACTGATTCAACTCGGCGACGGTGAAACCGAATATCACTTCTCGGTATTTGTATTGATGTCGGTGATACTGGCGTGGCGCGATATCCGCCCACTGATCATGGGGGCAGTAGCAGCGGCCACGCATCACATCCTGTTTAATTATCTGCAGGAAAACGACCTGTTCGGCGTGGTGGTGTTCCATCATCCGGGCTGGGACATGGTGGTGTTTCATGCACTGTTTGTTGTGGCGCAGACCGCCATCTTACTGGTGATTGCGCGTCAGATGGCCGCCGATGCACGTTCCGCGAGTGAAGTCGCGGAGCTGGCCTCACGGATCAACCAGCAGGCCGGGTATCTGACGCTGAATGCGGATAGCCAGCAGAGTGAAAGCCCGTTCGCCCGCACTTTCAGTACCACGTTGGGCACCATGCATGGCACGCTTCATCAGGTGAGCCTCGGCGTGAGCGCCTTGTTGACGGAATCTGAGAGTATTTTGCAACGCAACGCTGAACTGTCGACCCGCACCGATGAACAGGCGCAGGCACTGGAAGTGGCGGCCAGTGCGATGACAGAAATCAGCATTGCTGCCAGCTTAACGCGTGACAAAGCACAGAGTGCAAGCGAGTTAGCGCGGGATGCACGGGCGGTGGCCACGCACGGAGAGGAAAACATCCAGTCGGCGATGGGCTCAATGGCGAAAATCAGTGCAGAGTCACAGCGGGTGAAAGTGATTTTGGAATTGATCGACGGTATCGCTTTCCAGACCAATATTCTGTCACTGAACGCCTCAGTCGAAGCGGCGCGCGCTGGCAGTCAGGGGCGTGGTTTTGCCGTGGTGGCAAGTGAAGTGCGCAACCTGGCGATGCGCAGCGAGAATGCTGCCCGCGAAATTCGCCAACTGATGGATGCCAGCACGTTGAGCACCGAGCATGGCACGGTGCAGATTGAGCACGCGGCACAAACCATGCGCGAGATTCACAGCAGCATCAGCGGATTGGCACAGCTGGTGACCGAGTTATCAGAGATGAGCGAACAGCAGAATTTGAGCATCGAGCAGATTCAGCAAAGCATTAATAGCATCGATCACAGCGTGCATCACAACGTTCAGCACGTGGCGGAAACCTTGCAGGTGGCGCATCAGCAACAGCAACAGGCCAACCGATTACAGCAGGCAATTGCGTTATTCAAATTGGATTGAAAATCGGCGAGAGGCAACGTGCAGATCACGACCACTCTGGCTGATAGGGCGCACCGAGGTGCGTCCCTTTTAGCCGATCAGGCAACACCCTTAACCAGCAACACGCGATAGTTCGCGCCTTTAACCCGGTGGGCTTTTGCTTCCTGATACGCCGGGCTGTGATACCAGGCTTTTGCTGCATCAATATCCGCAAATTCCAGCACCACTACGCCTTCCGCATCACGGCCTTCCAGCACTTCAAGATCGCCATAGAACGCCAGCGGCGTAATCTGATGATCGCCGCGTGCTTCACCGGCTTTCTGCGCGTAGGTTGCCAGCTCATCTTTATCCAGCGTTTCGTCTTTAATCATCACCACATAAGCGGCCATTACTGCTCTCCTCGCGCCTGACGCTTGTCTTCGGTGTTGGTATCGAAATCTGAAGCATCGTGGCGCTCCAGCAGTTGATCCTGCGGTTCAGCACCAAAGGCTTTATTTACTTTGCGGCCACGGATCACCGCTGGACGCTCAGCGATCTCTTTAGCCCAGCGCACCACGTTTTTGTACGACTGCACATCAAGGAACTCGCCGCCGCCATAGATGTTGTTCAGCACCAGGTTGCCGTACCACGGCCAGGTCGCGATATCGGCGATGGTGTACTCCTCACCGGCGAGGAAGCGGTTGTTGGCGAGCTGGCGATCCAGCACATCCAGCTGACGCTTGGCTTCTAGCGTGAAGCGGTTGACGGCGTACTCGATTTTTTCTGGCGCGTAGAAGTAGAAATGACCGTAGCCGCCGCCAAGATAAGGCGCAGAACCCTGCAGCCAGAACAGCCAGTTCAGGGTCTCGGTACGGCCTGCGATATCCGCCGGGATGAAGTGACCAAATTTCTCGGCCAGATACAGCAGGATGTTGCCTGACTCGAACACGCGCAGCGGTGGCGTCACTGAGTGGTCACTCAGTGCCGGAATTTTGGAGTTCGGGTTAACGTCAACGAAACCGCTGGAGAACTGATCGCCATCACCGATGCGAATCAGCCAGGCATCGTATTCGGCTTCTTTAGCCCCGACGGCCAGCAACTCTTCCAGCAGGATGGTGACTTTCTGGCCGTTTGGTGTACCGAGGGAATAGAGCTGCAGCGGATGTTTGCCCACCGGCAGGGTCTTCTCATGCGTCGGCCCGGCGAACGGACGGTTAGTTTTCGCGCCGTTACCTTTGGCTTCCGGGTCCCAAGTCCAGACTTTCGCGGGCTGATACTGATTTTCCGACATAGTGATTTCGCCTTGTTGTGATTGCGTTTTTTGCTGCTACTGAGTGTAGCAGCGACAGATGAAGGCGATTTAACCGCGCTGGCGGTGAGATGCAAAGTGTGATTATGAGAAGTTCTCTTGCGTAAACAGCATAAAGTCCACTTTGCCGGACTGGTAGGTGTCAGGCTGTTCACCCTCTTCGAGATGTTTTAGCAACAAGGTCAACGCCAGCTGAGCATGGCGCAGGGTGTTTTGATCGAGTGTCAGCGTCAGCACGCGCTTCTCGAAAAGCTGGCGCGTGGTGGCATACAGCTCGTGAGTGACGTACATCACTTTGCCGCCGAGCCGATGGCGCGCCAGCGCTTCGTGGATCTGCGTGTTGCCGAGGCCGGTGTTGTAGAGTCCGACGATATTTTGCGATCCGGCCAGGGTTTTCTCCAGCAGACGGCTGATGCGATCGCGTTCATCCTGCCCGGCAAGAATTTCCCGCAGACGCAGCTGCGGGAAACGCTCCGCCAGCACGGCTTGAAAACCTTCAATGCGCTGACGATGCGCTGAGTAATCGGCGCGGCCACTCACCAGCACCACATCGCCCGGTGCATTGATCATGCTGCCGAGCATCAATCCAGCGGTGCGTCCGGCTTTATATTGATCGATACCGACATGACACAGGCGTGCCGCATTGGGCAGGTCCGTCACCATAGTGATCACCGGTACGCCGCGCGCCTGACACGCCGCTAAGGCATCATAAATCAGCGGATTTTCGTGGGCGAAAACAATGAGTGCATCCATCTTTTTACTGCTGGCAGCAATGTGCGCGGCCAGCTTCTCTGGGGCGTTTTCCGGGATCAGCGTGCGATGCAGGCGCAGGCGGCGATAGCCCAGCTCATCAGCCAGTCGGGCGAAGTCCTGTGCCAGTTGCTGAAAGAAGAACGAACCGTTGCCGCTAAGCAGGACTTCAATCTGCCAGCTATGGCGATGCTCCTCTGGCAAAATACGCTTCAAACCCGCATCCCGCGCCGCCTGCAGGATTTTTTTAGTCATCGCCGGGGACACACCACCGCGATCGTTTAATACCCGATCAACCGTGGCCACGCCCACGCCTACTTGCTTCGCCAACTCCGCCAGCGTCAGTGCTTTCATCTGAGGTAATTCCATCAAAAACCGCGTTCAGCTAGCCTGCCAGAAAGCGCTATTTTGACAACATCGGCAATTCCGAAGTGTGAACAAAAGGAGCGTTAAAATGCGGACCCCGCAACGTTTTGCCTTGATTGGCAGTGGATTTATCGGCCAGGTGCACGCCGCAAACCTGGCGGCGCATCCTGGCGTGGAGTTGGCGCTGGTGTGTGACATTGATGCGGCACGTGCCGAAGCGGTGGCACAGCGCTATGGTGCAAAAGCGGCCAGCGTGCAGCAAGCGTTAAACAGTGATGCCATCGACGCGGTGCTGATCGCCAGCGCCACACCAACCCATGCTGAACTGCTGGAGCAGGCGGTGCTGGCGGGCAAAGCGGTGTATTGCGAGAAACCGATTGATTTGTCGTTGCAGCGTGCGCGTGAGGTGGTGGAGAAGATCTCTCCGGTGCAGGTTCCTGTTACCGTTGGCTTTAACCGCCGTTTTGATCTGAGCCATCAGCAACTTAAATCACAGCTCAAACAGGGGCTGATTGGCCGCACTGAACTGATTCAGATGGTCTGCCGCGCGTCAGAATTGCCACCGATCAGTTATCTGCAAGCTTCCGGCGGTCAGATGCGCGATCAGGCGATCCACTTTTTCGACCTGTTGCGCTGGCTGACAGAAGATGAAGTCAGCACCGTTGGCGCACTCGGTGCCGCGCTGGCGATGCCGGAGATCCGTGATTTTGATGTCGATACTTCAGTGCTGATCATGCGCATGCAGCAGGGCGCGCTGGCGCAATTGGATAACACGCGCCGCACGGCTTACGGCTACGACGAACGCATCAGCGTGATGGGCAGTGAAGGGATGCTGGCTTCAGAGAGCCAGTCAGCGCGCGGCGCCACGCTGTATCAGGGGAAAGGGATCACTCAGCCCGGCTTGTATCCCGACTGGTTTAGCCGGGTCAAAGAGACCTACTACACCCATCTGGATGCATTTGTGCGCCATATCGGCGGAGAAAAGGTCGAAGGGCTGCCGGGATTGATCGACGGTCTGCGCGCGCAGGCGATTGCCGAGGCGGCACAGTTATCACTGACGCGGGGTGAATTTACAGAAGTGGAGAGAGTGGAAATCTAATGCCGTTATCCCAACGCACTCCCGCAGGCGGGAGTGCTTGTCGGTGGAGAGAGTCTTCCTTTCAGCTCATGTGTTGAGCGCTGGCTCGATTTATTCCCCCTCTCGCGATGAGAGAGGGGGAAGGAGCCGTGGGCCGGGTCTATTTCAGCAGTTCACGCTCAATCAATTCACGCGTTTCCACTGCCTGATACTTCATCTTCTCTGGATAACCAAACAGCGCCGCCGAGATAATTGACTCACCGCCGACTTTGTAGGTGCGGTTGGCGAAATCCATCTCACGCAGCGCTTCAAACAGCGCATCGAAGTTCACTTCACCTTCACCCACGGCAACGTGCTGATGAATGGTCGCATCGACACCCGGTGGGTTAACGATATAGCGGCAGTGCTTGGTGTGGTTCATGGTATCGGCAATCAACATATGCGACAGATCGTCGCCCGCGTAATGCAGCATGTTTTTCACATCGCCCACGCCTTTGTCGTAGTAGAAGGTGTGAGGCGCGCTATAGATGTATTTGACGTTATCGCTGCGGAACGATTTCACGATATCCGCCGTTTCGTTGCTTTGTTCGCAGAAATCCCAGGGATGTGCCTGAATTTCGACGCGGATGCCTTCACGTTCGATAATCGGCAATAGCTCATCCATTGAGCGATAGAACATCTCTTCACAGATTTCCGGCTCGTTAGGATTGCCTGAGAGTTCGGTATTGATCACCTGCACCCCCATCTCAACAGCGATTTCAATCATGCGTTTCCAGTTCTTTACCGCCGCCTGGCGACGCAACTCGTCCGGGCCAGACCAGCGATAAACCGTGATAAACGAAGAGATTTCTACGCCGGTCGCATTCAGCGCATTTTTGTACTCACGCATGATTTCCCGGCTGGCCTTCGGGTGTTTATAGAACGGATTGATCTGTGGATGGGGCGATTGTTCGATGTACTTGTAGCCCCATTCCGCCACCTGATGCACCATCCGCGTGATGCCCATATCTCTGATGACATCCACATCAAAAGCGATTTTCATATTGTTCTCCTGATCGTTAAGCGGTGCGCTCTTCATTAAACACCACACCGATCTGCTTTCTGACTTCATCCATGGCTTGCAGCGTGGCTAGTGAGGTGGTCAGCGGACGGACAGGCGAGTCAGACAGCCCCTGATGAATACACCAGGCGGTATGTTCGATTTCATGACAGAGCTGAATATAGCGGTTGTTCGGTTCTTCCCAGCGCAGCGTATGGCGGCCATCGCTGGAGGTAAGACGGAAATTGCCCGGCGCGTAGAACTGGCCGTCGAGATAGAGCGTGGCATCACGGCCGGCGATCACGGCGGTGCCCGGTGTGTTGCTGAACAGCGTGGTGTTGAGCACCGAGTGCATGCCGTTGCCGTGAGTGAGTAGCATCGACGTTTGCCCATTCACGCCGCCCGGTGCCGGCTGGCCTTTCGCCACAATGCTGCCTGGCGCACCGCCGACCAACACGCTGAAGCCGATCAAATAGCTGCCAAGATCCAGCATCGGACCACCCGCCAGATCCAGATTGAAAATGCGGTGATCCTGCGTGAAGTATTCGCCATGATCGGCGATGAGAGTATGAACCTCACCTAATGCGCCATCGGCCAGCAATTGACGGATCACATCGTACTTCGGCGCAAAATCGCACCACATCGCCTCTACGCACAAACGTTGTTGTTTGTGCGCTTCCTGCTGTAGCTGCAACGCCTGCTGTGCATTGAGCGCTAACGGTTTTTCAATCAACACATGCTTGCCCGCTTGCAGCGTGCGCAGCCCGTCGGGGAAGTGATGATTGTGCGGTGTGGCGATATACACCACATCAATGTCCTGGCGGCTGATCAGTGCGTCGAGGCCTTCAACGGCGTGCGGGATATCCCATTTGCTGGCAAAGGCTTGCGCTTTCTCCAGGCTGCGTGACGACACGGCGACCAACTGCTGCTGAGTGTGATGACGCAGCGCGTTGGCAAAGTGGTCGGCGATCCAGCCGGGTCCAACAATGCCCCAGCGCAGCGCGGGAATCTGGTTTTCAGGGTGACGGCGAGGTGCAGGTAGGGTCTGAGGGAACATATCATCTCCGTTATTATTGAGTCGTTCATGTGCCGGGAGCCGATAAGGCAGATCGCTTTCACTATAGAAAGGCGCGACCGCCGCCTCTATTTATTTACTGATGCAAATCCATCACTCCTCACCTCAGTCATCGAACAGAAAAATATCAAACATTTATTCCGCCAGGTAATTTAATGAAATGGATCATTTCATTTTTGCGAGGGCGATCAAATTACTGAGAGATTCTCTATCAGGCCTTGCGATTTGATGACGATTTCTTCCGCAATGGTTTCGCATTTTCATTCTGATTCGGGCATTATTTTTGATAACTAACTATCAAACTGGAATGTGTTGATGAGCAAAATCACCATGAATGCTATCGCGGGTGCGGCTGGCGTCGGTGTCGCCACGGTGGATCGGGTATTGAATCGCCGGGCACCGGTGCGTGCGGCCACCGAGCAGAAAGTATTGGAAGCCGCCAACCGACTGGGTTATCGCATGGCGCCGGTTGCCCCGTTCAGTGCTGAGGCGCACTCCGCGCGCGTGGCGCTTCGCATGGGGTTTGTGCTGCTATCAAAATCTTATTCGTTCTATCACTCGCTGACGGATGCCCTGCGGCAACAGACACAGCCGTTGCATCCCGCAGGCAGTGAACCTCGGTTTTACTGGCATGATATTGATGACGTTGCAGCAGTGGTGGCCTCGCTGCATAAGCTGGCGCAAGAGGTGGACGTGATTGGCTTAGTCGCGCTGGATCACCCACTGATCCGCCACGCCATCGAACAGATCTCACGCCAGGGCGTGCGGGTTTATGCACTGTTCTCCAACTTCTCGCCCTGTGGACATGCGGGCTATTTCGGGCTGGATAATCAGAAGGCCGGGCGCACTGCTGGCTGGGTGGCCTCGCATCTGCTGCATCAGCCGGGATCGGTGGGCGTGCTGGTGGGCGACCATCGTTTTACCTGTCAGGAGAGTTGCGAAATCAGCTTCCGCTCCTATCTGCGCGAGCAGGACAGCACCCGACGCGTATTAGAGCCGCTGAAAACCCATGAGTCGATTGATGGCGGCTATCACGCGACACGTCAGTTGCTGGAAGAGCATGCCGATCTCGCCTTAATCTACGCGCCCTGCGGCGGTATTGAAGGCGTGATTCATGCCTTACGTCAGCAGCCGCAGCGCAAGGTGGCGTTAATTTGCCACGGTCCGGTGAAAGAGGGCGAGCTGGCACTGATTGACGGCACGATCACCGTGATGATTCGCCATGAAATTGAGGACATGGTGCGGCAATTTGTCCGCACGACTCAACAAACTGTCGAATCAGGTGAGCATTTCTCTCAGGTCACGCTGCCGTTTGAGATCATCACGCGTGAGAATCTTTAGCCTCAAAGTACCGAAATCTGGCGACGCGATGAGAAGCGGCAGACTGATTCGCTCTCAGGCTGGCTGACCGGCAATGTGTCGGCAACACTTAAGTGGTTGGCCTGAAAGTGGCGCCAACTATGGTTTTGATAGATTATCTATCATTTTAATGATGAAAAATAACATGATCGCTATCAAAAAATGAATGTTTCATGATTGCTGTGGGTGAAATGTTTATTTGATACTTGCGCTATCCAACACCGCAAGGAACGATCATGACGATTCACATTGCTAATGCGCCCTGCAGCTGGGGTGTCGACGATCCTAAAAACCCTTTCCTGCCACCCTGGCAGAAAGTCCTGTCGGAAGCGGCTCAGGCGGGCTACAAAAGTATTGAGCTGGGTCCATGGACTTATCTGCCTACCGATGCCGCTGAACTGCGCCACCAGCTGGAAGCACATCAGCTTTCGCTAGTGGCGGGCACGATCTTTGACGATCTGGTCAGTGAGGCAAACTTCCCGGCGATGGTAGAACTGACACACAACATCTGTCGCAACCTGTCGCAGGTCCCTACCGCAGAGAAAACCCACGCGGACAATTTTCCCGCGCCTTACCTGGTGATCATTGATTTCGGTAATCCTGAGCGTGCCAGATTTGCCGGGCAGTCTGACAAAGCGCCGCGACTCTCTGGCGAAGAGTGGCAGCGCATGATGCAGCACATCACCACGCTGAGCCAGATTGCTCGCGATGAATATGGCGTGCGTGCGGTGATTCATCCGCATGCAGGCGGCTGCATTGAGTTTGCCGACGAACTGGCGCAGTTAGTGCAGGACATTCCGCACGAGGTGGCCGGTTTGTGCCTCGACACCGGGCATCTCTACTACTCCGGTATGGATCCGATCCCCTATCTGAGCCGTTACTGGGATCGCATCGATTACCTGCACTTCAAAGATGTGAATGACGCGGTCTGGCGCGATGTGATTGCGCGTAGCGTGGACTTCTTTGCTGCTTGTGCCGAAGGGGTAATGTGCCCGATTGGCCAAGGCGCGATTGATTATCCGGCGGTGCGGGCGTTCCTCGCTGAGCGCAATTATCAGGGCTGGATCACCATCGAGCAGGAGCGCGATCCGCGCAACGCCGACACCAGCCTGCGCGACGTTACCGCCAGCCTTCACTACCTGCAATCGGTCGGATTTTGAGGAGAACATCATGATTAACGGCATTAAAGCTCTGGATCGTTCACTGCGCTGGGGCATGGTGGGCGGCGGCGGTACCAGCCAGATTGGCTATATCCATCGTTCTGCGGCACTGCGTGATGGCAATTTCGTGTTGCAGGCGGGCGCATTTGATCTTAACGCTGAACGAGGCCGTACGTTTGGCGTATCGCTGGGCGTCGATGCGGATCGCTGCTATCCGGATTACGAAACGATGTTTGCGGCGGAAGCGGCGCGTGCAGACGGCATCGAAGCCGTTTCCATCGCCACACCGAACAATACCCACTTCACCATCTGTCGTGCGGCGCTGAATGCCGGCTTGCATGTGGTGTGTGAGAAGCCACTGTGCTTCACCACCGAAGAAGCGGACGAGCTGGAAAAACTCTGTGTCGAGAAGAAGAAGATCATTGGCGTGACTTACGGTTATGCCGGCCATCAGCTGATCCATCAGGCGCGCGAGATGATCGCGGAGGGGTTGCTTGGCGAGATTCGCATTATCAATATGCAGTTCGCGCACGGCTTCCATAACGAAGCGGTGGAGCTGCAGAATGAAAGCACCAAGTGGCGCGTCGATCCACGCTTTGTCGGTCCCAGCTATGTACTGGGCGATCTGGCGACCCATCCATTGTTTATCGCGGAAACCATGGTGCCGAAACTGCAGGTGAAACGTCTGCTGTGCAGCCGCCAGAGTTTCGTGAAAACCCGTGCGCCGCTGGAAGATAATGCTTTTGTGATGATGGAGTACGACAACGGCGCCGTCGGCACCATGTGGGCCTCGGCGGTAAACTGCGGCTCGATGCACGGTCAAAAAGTACGGGTGATTGGTGAAAAAGCCAGTCTGGAGTGGTGGGACGAGCAGCCGAACCAGTTACGTTATGAAGTGCAGGGCGAGCCGGTGCAGATTCTGGAACGCGGTATGGGCTATCTGCATAAAAGTGCGCTGGCCGATGACCGTATTGGCGGTGGTCACCCGGAAGGGCTGTTTGAAGCCTGGTCAAATCTCTATCGTCGTTTTGCGCTGGCGATGGATGCCACCGATCGCGGTGATGAGGCATTTCTCGCCGACTTCTGGTATCCCGATGTGCATGCCGGATTGATGGGCGTGCGTTGGGTAGAGCAGTGCGTGAAGTCAGCGGATGCCGGTGCGGTGTGGGTGGATTGCTAACCTGAAACGACCTCGATGCTGACGGCGGCGCATGACTTTGCGCCGCCTCGGGTATCCTGCCCTTTGATATCAATGTGAGCGTAAATCGCTCAGGAAGCGCTGGGCGCGCGGGTGCTGTGGTTGGGTGAAGAACTTCTCTGGCGTCGATTTCTCCAGAATTTGCCCCTGATCCATAAACCAGATGGTGTCCGCCACTTCACGTGCGAAATTCATCTCGTGCGTCACGCACATCATTGTCATCCCTTCCTGCGCCAGGCTGCGCATCACCGATAATACTTCACCGACCATTTCAGGATCGAGTGCCGAGGTCGGTTCATCAAACAGCATCACCGGCGGCTTCATTGCCAGCGCACGGGCAATCGCCACGCGCTGCTGCTGACCGCCAGACAACTGCGCCGGATAGGCATCCGCTTTGTGTGATAAGCCAACGCGATCCAGCAACTCACCCGCTTGTTTACGCGCTTCGGCACGCTTCACGCCCAAGACTTTCATCGGTGACATCATGATGTTCTCTGCCACCGAGACGTGGGGGAACAGGTTGAAGCTCTGAAACACGAACCCAATGCGAGTGCGTAGATGGTTGAGGCGTGTACTGCTGCCATGAATGTCGGTGCCATCAAATACGATCTGGCCATTATCAATGGGTTCCAGACGATTAACGGTGCGGATCAAAGTGGATTTTCCCGATCCAGACGGACCGCACACCACCACCACTTCGCCGGTATTGATTTCGGCACTCAGGTCGGTCAGTGCCTGATACGCGCCGTACCATTTGTTGACCTGGTTAAACATGATCATCGGGGTCATTGTGGTTCCTTATTGCGAAGAGGTTTTAGTCAGCATCACCGCGGGTGCAACGCTGGGATTAGCCTGCGGCGGTTGGCGACGTTTCTGCGCAATATGCGCTTCAAGTTTGTTAGCGAGCCAGGTGAGGCTGAAGCAGATGATGTAGTAACTCAGCGCCACAATAGCGAACACCTGGAACGGTTTGGTCAGCAGTTGATTACTGACCTGATTAGCGGCAAAGGTCAGCTCCGGCACGTTAATCACGTAGCCCAGCGTGGAGTCTTTGATGATGGAAACCAACTGGCTCACCAGGCTCGGCAAGGTGTTGAACAGCGCCTGCGGCAGAATCACTAAACGCAGGGTTTTCAGGTGGCTCATCCCCAGCGCACGTGACGCTTCATACTGGCCGTGCGGCAGCGCCTGAATGCCGCCACGCACGATCTCAGCGATGTAGGCGCTCTCATAAATCACCAGCGTACACAGCATGGTGGCGAAGCCGCTGATGTTGTGGCCAATCAGCAACGGGACGCAGAAGTAGGTCCAGAACACCACCATCATCAGCGGAATGCCGCGCAGCAGATACACCCAACAGGTGGCGGGCCAGCTCAGCCAGCGCCACGGCGACAAACGTGCCAGGCCAAGCAACACGCCGATGGGGAAAGCCAGCAACACGGCCAGCACGGAGATCAAAAGCGTACAGAGTACGCCGCCCAGCGGACCGTTAGGGTACTGGCCCATTAACAGCAGCATGCCGTTGTCATGCAAAATGGTGAAGATCTCTAACATCGCCATTACCTCGCGTAAACGCGCTGGAAGCGGCGGGCCAGCAGCGCGCCCAAGCCCATCAGCAGCAGGGAGAAGAACAGGTAACCCACGGTTGCCACTAAGTAGGATTCGAAGGTACGGAAGGTTTGGTTCTCGATATCACGCGTCACATAGGTGAGGTCTGCCACGCCAATCACCATCGCCAGACTGGTGTTTTTGAACAGCAGCACGGTGTGATTGACCACAGATGGCAGCGCATTGCGCACACCCTGCGGCAATATCACCGAGCGCATGGCGCGGACATAGCTCATGCCAAGCGCGCGGGCGGCCTCATTTTGTCCGTCCGGAATGGCACGCAGGCCGCTGCGGATATCTTCAGAGAAGTAGGCGGCCTGACACAGCCCGAGCGCGATCAGAGAAAATAAAAACTCGGCATTGTAGTCAACGATCATCATCTGCAGCGATTCCGGCAGCAGTGTGGGGATCGCGAAGTACCACATCATCAACTGAATCAGCGTTGGCACATTGCGGTGATAGGAGACGTACGCCTTGACCAGCCCAACGGCAAGTCGATTCTCCGTCAGGCGGACCACCACCAATAGCAGGGCGAGAACCATCGCCAGCAGCCAGGCACCCAACGCCAGTTCAAGGGTGACCACCGTTCCGTCAACGATCATCTGGCCGTAATGGCCGGTTATCACACTGCTGAAATCAAGTGCCATACAGTTACCTCATCGTACGGTTTTACGCGGTGCGGTCGCCCGGTCGCATAGTGGAAAGACCGCCCGGCACCTGCAGCGTCGGGGTTATTTCGATGTTGCCGATGTTGACGGCGACCGGCGCAGACAGCGCAAAGGCCACGCAGTCGGCAATATCTTTGGCCTGCGGCAGTTCAAAGCCATCGATAAAGCGGCGGCGTGCGTCCTCGTGATCGCCTGAAACGTTGCCAAAGATGTCGGTGGCCACACGACCTGGGCAGATTTCGGTGATGCGCACACGTTTGCCATAGCAGTCCACGCGCAGCTGGCGCGACAGGGCATGTACCCCGGCTTTGGTGGCGTGATACACCGAGTTGCCGTTGAAGTTGTAGATGGCGGCAATCGAGGTGATGTTGAATACGTGGCCACGGTCACGCGCCATCATACCCGGTACCAGCAAGCGGCACAGATGCAGCACAGCACGCAGGTTGACATCCACTTGTGTCTCCACCACGTTTTCGTCTGCCTCAAGAATCGAACCAGGATGAGAGAGACCTGCATTGTTGACCAGGATATCGATCTCCAGATCTTTGCACAGCGCAGTCAGCGCATTAACGTCGCTGACATCCACGGCATGCGGGATGCAGCCGGTGCGATCGGCCAGCGCGGCCAGCTGTTCCTTGCGACGCGCCACCGCGTGCACGGTGATCCCTTCTTTGCACAGGCGCTCAACAATCGCTTCGCCCATGCCAGCTGATGCGCCGGTCACCAGCGCGGTTTTGTAATCTGAAAATGGCATTTGTGTTTCCTCGTTTCGCCAGGGGTGTCTCCGGCGTAATGGGTCTTTTTTGACTTTATGCAGTTATGCCGCAAGGGCATAAGACATAAAAACTGTGAGGCGATAAGAGCCCCTTATAATCGGATCGATAATTAATTATCCGATTGAAGAATAAGGATTTCTTCGTCGTATTCAACCACAGAGCGTGTTTCAGGAGATAATGGCTGCACCCGCCCTTTGCAGGGGCTGAGCACCGGCACGTACAGTGGGCCAACCTGCACCATCGCCAGCAGATCCTGAGCTTCAACTTGCTGCCCCGGCTGGACAAAATCTTGCTGGCTGTGGGGATGGCGACGCAGCAACGTGCCGGGTAGCGGCGCGCCAATGAGATGCGTCACGGGCGGACACGCCTCCGTAGGGATCATCGTGGGGGATGTGAAAGAGGGCGGGGCAAACGTCAGACGCACCGACCACTGTTTGCCCTCTAACACCAGACTATTGAGGCCGGATCGTTGCATCTTGCGCGCCAACGCACGCAGCGTCGGCAGCGGTATCGCAGTTTTTTCCATGGGGTTCCCGTCAAAGCGAAACACGCCCGCCGCAGCGGGCAACAGACCGAATCAATCTAGCGCGTTCGTCAGACGGGCAGTAAGAGGGTTTCGCTTTGCGGTGATAAGCGGGTCTTATCCCACGAGGGTCAGTGGATGGTTCTCCACGTTGCGGCGCGACATCAGCGACAGCAGAATCGATTTCACTGCTTCAGCAGGCTGGGACAGCGGCAGATGATCTGACATGCAGAACGACAGTGAGGCCTGCACATCCGGCTCGATGATCTTCGCCATCCAGGTATCGCCATTTTTCAGCATCGCGCGTGCGGCGGATTCCGGCATGATGGTGGTGCCCAGGCCGGCACTCAGTGCCGCATTCAGGGTGGTTTGCGACTCAATTTCGCACTTCACACGGTACTGCAGATTGTTCTGTACGAAGGCGTCATCCAGCACTTTGCGCATGATGTTATAGATACGTGGCAGGAAAAGATCATATTGCGCGACCTGCGACAGTGGGATCTCTTTCACTGGTTTCGCCAGGCTGAACGGACAAACGAAGCACAAATCCTCTTTCATCAGCGGCATGAAGCGCAGGCCATGGATGGTGCGATGATCGTATATCACAGCCATATCCATGCGGCCGTTCATGATCAGCTCGCTCAGGGTGGTGCCGAAGTTTTCGTTAAAATAGAGCACGATGCCAGGATGTTGTTGCTGCACTTCCATCATCAGCGGCAGCGCCAGGTTTTGCGCCGCTGTGCCCGGTGCCAGCCCGACCGAGACGCTGCCGCTTAGCGCTGCACCAACCAGATCAATCGCACTTTGCGCCTGTTCGCACTGGCGCAAAATGGACTGGGCATGGGAATAGAGTGTTTTCCCGGCTTCGGTGGGCGTGACGCCGCGTTTGGTGCGAATCAACAGTTGTTGATTCACTTCACCTTCCAGCGTGGCCAGCTGTTGGCTCAACGCGGGTTGGGCAATATGCAGGATATCGGCAGCTTGCGTCAGGCTTCCAACGTCAACAATTTTAACAAAGTACTTCAGGCGACGAAGATTCATGGACACTTCCCTCAAACAGAACGCATATCCTCATCAAGCAAAGTTGATGCCAGAATAAGCTTTCGTTATTGAACTCAGACAGGAGGGTATGGCTACCGGGCCTCCTGAGGCTGGTGCTGAGCTAGTGAGCCGCCGGCATGGCGGGTGTTGAAAAATGCAGCACTGCACCGAATGAGTGCAGTTGACCCATCAGCATTGCCAATGACGGGCAAGGAAAATCGTGGGTTCGAGATGTGACTCGGGAAAGAAAGTAACACTTTATTAACATCCCGTCAGGCGTGCGGGCGTGACCTGTCGCGCAATTCTGAGTCAATCTGCTGCCTTTATGGCAGAAGTGTGCAGTCGGTCCAGTCATCGCTTTGTGTTATATCACCACAACAAAGCACTATTATCCGTGGCTTCGGCCCTAATCCTATGCTCAGGGAAAACTGACACTCCCCGAACCCAGGATTGACCATGCCCGAGATAGCCGATCGATTAAAAAATGTGACCGTTTCCGCCTCCGTTGCCATGACCCAAAAAGCGCGCGATCTCGCGGCGCAGGGCGTTGATGTGGTAGCACTTTCTACCGGCGAACCGGATTTCCCCACGCCGGAACATGCGATTGAAGCCGCCTACGCTGCTGCACGCGCGGGCGATACGCGCTATCCGCCGACCGACGGTACGCCTGCGCTGCGTAAAGCCATCCAGCTGAAATTCAAGCGGGACAACCAGCTGGAGTATGACGTGAGCCAGATTCTCACGGCGGGTGGCGCGAAGCAGATCATCTTTAACGCCATCATGGCGACCATCAATCCGGGCGACGAAGTGGTGATCCCCACGCCGTCATGGATCAGCTATGCCGATATCGTGAAATTTGCTGGTGGCGTTCCAGTACCGCTGCCGTGTGCGCAGGAGAACGGCTTTAAACCGCTGCCGGCGGATCTGGATGCGGCGATCACGGACAAAACTAAATGGCTGCTGCTGAACTATCCGAGCAACCCAACCGGTTCAGTGGCCAGCAAAGCCGAGCTACTGGCGCTGGGCGATGTGCTGTTGCGTCATCCGCAGGTGTGGATTATGACGGATGATATCTATGAGCATCTGATCTACGACGATGTGCGTTTTTATACCCTTGCGCAGGTTGAGCCACGCTTGTATGACCGCGTGCTGACGGTGAACGGTGTGTCGAAAGCTTATTCGATGACCGGCTGGCGTCTGGGCTTCTGCGGCGGTCCTGCACCGCTGATTAAAGCCATGAGCAACGTGAACACCCAGAACAGCGGCGGCGTCTGTACCCTGACGCAGGCGGCGGCGGTAGCGGTGCTGGAAGGCCCACAGGATCTGTTGCAGGAGCGTGCACGCATTTACCGTCAACGCCGTGATTACGTGCTGGAGCGTCTGACCTCGATTGATGGCCTGCGCTGTCATAAGCCAGAAGGCGCGTTTTATCTGTTTGTGAATATTGAAGGATTGATCGGCAAGACCAGTGCGGGGGGCCGCTTCATCAGCAACGATGCCGATTTTGTGCTGGCGCTGATTGAAGAGCAGCACGTCGTCACCGTACAGGGTGCGGCTTATGGTATGAGCCCGTACTTCCGTTTGTCCTACGCCACCAGCATGGAACGCTTAGAGACCGGCTGCGATCGCATCGCGGCGTTCTGCGCAGGCTGCCGTTAAGCGGAAAACGAGAAAATGGCTGCCGAAGGGCAGCCTTTTTTATTTGGGCGATGAAAAAACGTTACTGAGCAAGCACTTCTGCCGCCGGTGCCACCTGATGGCCGCTGGCTTCAATTTCACTGCGCACGATACTGGCGAGGGCCAGGGAGCCTGGCGTATCGCTGTGCACCAGGATCGAACGCGCGCGGACAGCTATCACTTCCCCTTCGAAGGTGGTGACAGTGCCATGCTGCAGGAACTGCCGCACGCGGGCACGCAGCGCCGTTTCCTCTTTGATCACCGAGCCAGCAATGCCGCGCGGCACTAAGCGCCCTTGAGCATCGTAGGCGCGGTCGGCGAGAAACAGCGTCAGGGTTTTCAAGCCCGCTGCCTGTGCCGCTCGCTCAATGATGGTGTCGGGTTGTGCGAACACAATCAGATCCGCATTGATACGTGCTATCAGCGTCATCACCTGCTGCGCTAATGCCTCGTCGCGATTGACGATATTGCCCATCGCAGCGTGGAAGCTAAAGTGCGACACCTTCGTGCCTTCTGCCTGAGCAATCGCTGTCAGCGCGCCGAGTTGATAAGCCACCTGCTGGCAGATCTCTTCGGCACTGAACGGCAGTTCGCGACGACCAAAACCCTGACGATCGGGCAAGCCAGGATGCGCACCAATGCCGACACCGTTCTCTTTCGCCAGTCGCACCATTCGGGTCATGATCGCCGGATCGCCGGCGTGGAATCCACAGGCGATATTGGCTGAGGAGACCACTTTCATCAGCGCGGCGTCATCGCACAGTTGATAAACGCCGAAGCCTTCGCCCATATCGGAGTTCACATCAATCTTCATGGTTTGGGTTCCTTCGGAAAATTATGCGGTTAACGCTTTACGCAGCGGTGGGCAGCTCACACGTAAGCGGCTCAGCCAGCCTGCGACCTGTTGCTCGATGGCGATGGCCTCACGCGTATCGCTCTGGATCAGCTGGATCGATTGGCCGGGTAATACCTGTCCTAAACGCCACAAATCCTGCTCGATCACCCCGGCGATCTTGGGATAACCGCCCGCAGTGTTGGCATCGCTGAGCTGAATGATCGGCTCGCCGCCGGGCGGCACCTGCACAATGCCAGGTATGAGCCCGTAAGAACGCATCTCAATGGTTTGTGAAGGGAAAATCGGATCGCCCGCCAATCGATATCCGGTGCGATTGCTTTGATTGGAGACCTGCCATGATTGCTGCCAGAAGCGACCGGCATCGGCAGCAAACAAGGGATATTCGCCGGATGGAATGGCGCGCAACTGAATCTCACCTGCGCTGTTACGCGGGAAATGTGCACGCAGGGCGCTGTCGGGCGGCTCAATGCCAATACCGCTGCTGGGCAACGGGGAAGCCTGTGTTTCACCCAGCGCCAAACGATCGCCACGCTGCAGCGGGCGGCCTTCCAGGCCACCAAAGCCACCGCGCAGTGCCGTGCTGCGTGAACCCAGCACCATTGGCACATCAATGCCGCCCGCTATACAGAGATAACCGCGTGCGCCACTGCGCGGGTAACGCATTTCCAGCACCTGTCCGGCACGCACGCCGCAGCCCCACCAGGGCAGCAACGGCACACCGTCTAAAGTGGCGCGACAATCCGCACCTGTTACCGCAATGCTGCTGTCCTGCAAAAAACGCACACGGAATGGGAACAGCTGAACTTCAATAGCGGCGGCATTTTCTTCATTGCCGAGCAGCAGATTTCCGGCGCGCAGTGCCAGCGGGTCCATTACGCCGCTGACCGAGACGCCCATATGGCGGAAGTTGAAACGGCCCAGATCCTGAACCGTGTTCAGTGCGCCGCTCTGTTCAATTTCGATCACAGTTCAATCC
The DNA here is from genome assembly GCF_000963985.1 of Pantoea sp. BL1. Classification (NCBI taxonomy): domain Bacteria; kingdom Pseudomonadati; phylum Pseudomonadota; class Gammaproteobacteria; order Enterobacterales; family Erwiniaceae; genus Pantoea; species Pantoea sp. BL1. Next base: position 45,211 of record NZ_JZRH01000004.1, read on the forward strand.
TCTGCGGCAGAAAACGGATACGATCGCCCGGTGCCATCAGCGCGGGGGACTCAGCCAGAGGATCAAACACTTCCAGCTCGGCAAAACCGATGGCGTTCCAGCCGTTGGGGCCAGTCAGTGCAGAGACACCCGCCTGGGCGCCGCCAATGGTAACGGTACCTTTCAACATGCTGAGCGATGGGACTTTCTTGCGTGGCGTGGCTAATTGCGGATCGAGCCCATGCAAATAACCAAAGCCCGGCGCGCTGCCGAGAGCAAACACGGTGTATTCGCTCTGATGGTGACGGCGCACCACTTCGCGTGCGCTGAATCCGGTGTGACGACAAACCGCATCCAAATCGGTGGCGTGCTCGCCGCCGTAATAGACCGGAATTTCAATCAATTTGCCCTGCGGACTGATCGCCTGCGCTTGATCCCAGGCGGCATGCAGCGAGGCACGTATGGCCGCTTCGTCCTGGGGGATGTGTCGGAACAGCACCAGCAGATTGGTGACGCCGGGGATCAAGGCTTCAACCGCCTCATCCGCCTGCAGCAAACGTGCCAGTGACCAGATGCGGCGTTGAGCGGAGAGATCGAATCCGCCCGGTGCTTCCACCAGCCACGCGCGGGCACCGATGGTGGAGAGCGTAATCGAAGAGGAACAAGCCAGCGCAGAGGCGCTGGCGGGCTGGATATCCGGTTGCGACATCACGGGCATGATTATTCCAGTGGTTCAAATTTCAGGCTGGAGAGCGGCTGTACGCGCTCTTCGCGCACCATTTTGTATTCGGTATTTGGCCCGATCCAGGTGTTCCAGATTTTGTCGATGGTGCCATCGTCGTCCATCGCTTTCAGGCTGCTGTTAACGCTGGCCAGCAGGGCAGGTTCATCCTTTTTCATGCCGACACCAATCGGTTCCAGCGCCATCGGCTCTTTCACCATCGCCAGATTGATGCCGTCTTTTTTCGCCTGGGCGATGGTTTTCATCCCGGTCATGGTGTTAGTGACAAAGCCCACGGATTTGTTCTGCTCCAGCGCCAGGAAGGCGGAGGCAGAATCCTGGAAGGTGACGGCTTTACCGCCTTTGATGTGGATCGATTGCTCGGACGTGGTGCCCTTGGTGGCGCTGATGCGTTTGCCTTTGAAATAGTCCAGTGGTTTATCTGCCAGCGGCGCTTTCACCAGCAGCATCTCTTTCGCCACGTAGTAAGGATCGCTGAACTGGATCTGATTGCCACGCGTTTTGGTGTAGGCCAGGTTAGCAATCAATACATCGGCACGGCCGGTGGCGATCACCGCGATACGCGCTTCCACAGAGGTTGGCACCAGAGTCAGTTTGACGTTCATCTGCCTGGCCAGAGCGTTGCACAGGTCGATATCCATGCCTGCCAGCTGACGCGTTTGTGGATCTGGCGAAGAGAAGGGCGGTACGTCGGAGTAAACGGCGCATTTCAGTTCACCGCTCGATTTAATGTTCGCCATCATATCTGCCTGCGCCGCCGAAACAGCCAGCAACGGCAGCATTGCCAGGCCAAGGGTGGTCAGTTTTTTCATGGTCATGTGCATTCCCTCAAGGGTGGATACTGCTTAGGAGCGCAAAATCTCGCTTTTCTGGACTATATCGGCTTTGTTTTGCGGCGAAAAAGAGGGAAAGCGTGTTATGCAATAGGGAAATGATATGACCGATGGCGATAAGTTATTTCTATTCAGGCAGAGCGAAAAAGTGTTATCCAGCGCACATTTTTCTCCCTAGTGTTAGCCGCGTTGTCCTCTCGGCAACCCCGCCGATTGCACGTGGTAGAGAGAGAAGAGTGAGAGCATGAATCCCCGATTAGGCGTGTTATTAAAGATATTCGCCGCACTCAGCGCCACGCTGATGCTGGCCTGTGTTAAAGGTCTGAACGGTGCTATCCCCACCGGCGAAGTGATTTTTTTCCGCAGCTTTATCGCGCTATTTCCACTGTTAATCTGGCTGAAAATGCAGGGTAACGTGTTGGAGAATCTCAAAACGCGTAACCTGTTTGGCCATTTCATTCGCGGTTTCTCTGGCACCGGCGGCATGTATTTTAACTATCTGGCGCTGGTGTATATCTCGCTGGCTGATGCCACCGCACTGAGTTACGCCGCACCGCTTTTCACGGTGATCATGGCGGCGATGCTGTTGAAGGAGCGGGTGCGCGTGTCGCGCTGGGTGGCCGTGGTGGTAGGATTGTCGGGCATTCTGATTATGCTCTCCTCCAGTCTTGCGGCTAGCGGCGGCGTGCTGGCAGGCGGTGCCAGCAGCGCCACGGCCAGCCTTGGTGTTGCTTTTGCATTGATTGCCGCACTCTGTACGGCCACCTCGAATGTGCAGATCCGTTTTTTGAATGGCATCGAAAAACCGGGCGCGATCGTGTTCTATTTTTCGCTGATGACGACGTTGATTGGCCTGGCAACGGCATTTTTCGGCTGGGTAAAGCCCACCGGCTTGCAGTGGCTGCTGTTGGTGGGCTGTGGTTTATTTGGCGGTCTGGCACAGATTCTGGTGACGCTCAGCCTGCGCTATGCTGATGCCTCGCTGCTGGCACCGTTTGATTACACTACGCTGGTGTGGTCGATGCTGATTGGCTATCTGTTCCTCAATAGCCTGCCAGGCACGACAACCCTCTTTGGCGCATCGATTGTGGCACTGGCAGGAATCTTTGCGGTATGGCGGGAAAACCGTCAGCGCAAGTTGGCGATGGTGAGCAGTACGCCGTGATGCGGTGCAATTGCGCAATGCTTGTCAGTCAAGCCACAGCGGGTAACGCAGTCTGATGCCGTTCAGAGGCTGGCGGTCCTCGCGCCGCTGCGCGGTACCTTCACTTCATTCGTCTGCCTGACGGAACGGCGGGGATGGCACATCGTGTGCCGCCCCGCCTTTCGCCCGCGTCCTTGTATCTTGAATCTTGCAGTAGGTGATGGTTAGCTACCTTCACCTGAAACAGGGTGAATCTGACGCGTCCATTAAGGTAAGACCTTGTCCCGCAGCTTAGCTCCCCTGTTTCACCTTTCACGCCAGCATTAACTTTGAACGGTTGCCAGGAGCTCAGACTCCGTATGCACAAGGAAAACGGGCGTGATGGTTTCTATGTTAAAGGGGAACACTATGATCCAGTTAGGAATTGACGTCGGTAAGAGCAAATTAGATTTATGCCTTAAACCTGATGGTCCGGACGGTCGAAAGAAGACCAAAGTTCTACTCAACGGGCCGGATGTTGCCGTCACTGTACTGGAGTGGCTGACCAGACAGAAGGTCAGCCACTCAGAGGTGCAGGTCGTCATGGAACCCACCGGCACGTATCACGAGCATCTGGCTTATGGCCTTCATGACCGGGCAGTGCGCGTTGTGATAGCCAACCCTGCGCGTGTCCGGTCTTTTGCTCAGGGCATGGGCATTCTGACCAAAAATGATACTGTCGATGCGGATGTACTGGCCCGTTATGGTGCCATGCGCCAGCCGGATGTGTGGCAGCCACCGTCTCTGGCCATCCGTGAACTGAAAGCGCTACTCAGCAGGCGTGATGCGCTGGTGCAGGATGTAAACCGCGAGAATAACCGGCTTGAGAAGCTGCTTTCAACCTGCGGCTCAGCACGGGTCGAGTTATCAGTCAGGAAGATACTGCAGGCGCTGAATGGCGAGCTGGAAGCCGTTCAGGCACTGATAGATGACCATATCGACAACCATCCCGACCTGAAGCGGGATATGGAGTATCTGACGTCGATAAAAGGGGTCGGTACAGCGGTTGGCAGCACTATGCTGGCGGTTCTGCGGGGAAATCACTTCAGGAGTGCGGAGCAGGCCGCGGCCTGGCTGGGGGTAGTTCCGAAGGAAAAGCGCTCGGGAAGCTCAGTACGGGGAAGGACAAGACTGTCAAAATGTGGCCCCCCGTCGGTGAGGGCCAAACTCTATATGGCTGCCATGGTAGCAGCGAAGCATAATCCTCATCTTAAAACGTTTTATGAACGCCTTGTTTCGGCTGGCAAGGCGAAGAGATCTGCGCTGGGTGGTGTGATGAGAAAGCTGGTACATATCTGCTTCGGTGTGCTGATGAAACAACAGAAATATGACGAGAATTACGCAGTAGCGGCTTGACGTGCAAGACGGTAGCTGCGTGCTCTCCTGGCATACTCATTCTGTTCAGCGCTGTGGATTGCCAGCCCCTGAACGGCACCAGCCTGCTCTGAAGCTTCAGTGCCTGTTGTTAAAAAAAGCGCAACAGTGGAGGCAATAACCCTTGATGGCGAGCTGGATAACACAGCGCTCGTGCGCTTACCGATAAACATCATCGATAATTTCCACCTGCTTGTTTTGCAGTGCTTCCGCCAGCCAACCGCGTTCCAGAGAACCGGTTTTCGCCAGCTCAAAGTTATGTTCATCGACGATCAAGTAAGCTTGTGCCGCTTCGAGAATGCGCGCGGCATCCTGGCGTGGAATGACGATCACCCCATCGGCATCGCCCAAAACGATATCACCCGGTGAAACGTGAATTTTACCGCAGGCAATCGGCACGTTGATTTCGCCTGGACCATCTTTGAAAGGGCCACCAGGCGTGTGTCCGGCGGCATAAATCGGAAAATCCATGCGTGATAAACCCTCAATATCGCGTACCGGACCATCCAGAACGATGCCTGCCATACCGCGCTGTCTGGCGTAAGTAGCCATCACTTCACCCATCAATGATTGGCTGCGGTCACCCTCATTCGACAGGATAATCACATCGTTCGGCCCGGCCATATCCAGCGCTTTATGCAACATCAGGTTATCGCCAGAGCGTGCCTTCACGGTAACTGCCAGGCCGCACATGATGGGGGCTTTAGGCGCAGTTTTCAGGCTGATCTCTGCGGATAGTGCAGGCAAGCGACTCATGCAGTCGGCGACTACCGCAGCGGGTAAACGGCGGAACGCTTCCAGTAAGGGTTCGGCATCGGAAGGGCGGCGTAAATAAATACGATTTCCTGCGGTCATTTTATTTCTCCTGTCAGGGTTATTAACTTGTAATCGATAAATGATGACCAGCGAATCTTGCCGGTTAATAAACTGATTTTTATTTTCAGATGATCAGGGAATGGATAATTCACTGAATTCAGGAGAGTGTAAGGGATTAGCGGTGTGTTACGAATAAGGTGTTACAGCGAATAAAATCAGGATCACGAAATAATATTCTCACCCTATTTAAATCGCTGATTAATAATTTTATTGGATATTGTTATGGCTAAATACTTTTAAAGTATGGCTGAGCGTATTGCATATTATTTATTTAGCCCGCCGAAGAAGATATTCGGCGGGGAAGTTAATCAGGGTTTCAAATCACCGTACCAATAAGATGCCGTCACGCCACCATCCATCAGAAAATCACTGCCGCTGATATAGCCGCCTTCAGGCCCCATGATGAGGGCGGCCAGCGCGGCAACTTCGTCGGCGGTTCCGCCTCGGCCGACCGGTGATTTTGCCAGCATATTGCGATAGCCCGTACCGCGTGGGCCATTCAGTTCTCATCATTCGCCAGGGGCGTAAAGATGATGCCGGGGCTGATGCTGTTGACGCGCGCGCCACGCTGGCCCCATTTCGCCGCTTCGGCCATCACACGCAGAGCGTTGCCGCGTTTGGCATATTGATAGGCCAGCAAAGGATCGCTGAATGCGGTGTTCTGCAAAAATGGCAGGCTGAGCAAATCCTCAGTTGGCGTGATGGCTAACGCTTCGTTTTGTTCTACCGTGAGCGCAGGCAGTCGATGCCCGGATTGCGAAGCAATCACGATTCCGCAACCGCCTGACGCGATGTGCGGACCGAACTCTTCCAGCACCACGGCCGTACCGTAGAGATCGACCTGCAAAATGGTGGCGGGACTAGCCTGAGAAGGCGAGACACCCGCCGAATGAATCACACCTTTGATGGCGCCCAGTGCAGTGGCCTGCTGCACCAGATGTTGAATCGATTGACGCGAACTGACATCGACCTGGCTGGTTTCTACTGTAAAGCCGGCATCACGTAAGCTTTGTGCAGCGGCTGCGCAGTTGTCCGTGTTGAGGTCTGCCAGCAGCACGGTTTTACCCTGGCTCACGCGACGTGCGATAGCTTGTCCAATCGCACCTGCCCCGATAACCACCATAATCTCTTTCATTGTGACTCCCGCCTTGAGTAATGAGTGATGCGGCAAGCATAGCGGGGAAGGTCTCTGATGACTGTAGGGGCAATTGGCATGAGCTTATGAATGATGCTCATGGGTTCTGAGCTTTAGGGGCGGTACCTATGACTAACTGCACTTTGCAGGCCGTTTGCAGTTTTATTCGCGATGTATCTCAGTTCAACATTATTTGAAACTCAATTAAGCGTTCAGGTATTGAAAAAGAGTAAGCTTCAAATATAACTTCTAGTTTATATCCAAGGCGTATAAACTACAGTTCAGGTGAGGGACTTTTGAACAACTGGAGCGTTGATACAACGGAGCATTTTGCAGCGTGGCTAAAAGCGCAGGATGATGAAATGATTGAAGATGTACTCGCAAGCCTGGAAGTGTTGAAAATCTTCGGCCCTCATTTAGGGCGGCCTGATGTAGACACCATCATCGGTTCTCAATATGCAAACATGAAAGAATTGCGCGTGCAAAGTAATGGTAGACCTGTTCGGGCGTTCTTCGCATTCGATCCCAGAAGGAAGGGGATCGTCTTGTGTGCAGGGGACAAAACGGGGATCAATCAGAAGCGGTTTTACCGATCAATGATCAAATTAGCAGATCAAGAATACAGCAAGCATTTGAGAGGAATAATACATGCCTAAACTGGAAGAACTCATTGCACAACGATCTCCAGAATCACAGAAGAGAATTAAGGCTAAAGTCGCGGATAAAATTATTGAGGTTCAATTACGACACTTACGCGAAGAGCTTGAGCTCTCACAAGTACAGTTAGCCGAGAAAATGGGCGTTTCACAGCCAGCCATAGCAGCTATTGAAGCCCGAGGCGATGATATAAAACTCTCAAGCCTAAAAAAGTATGTTGAGGCATTAGGCGGAAAGCTGAGCTTGAACGTTGAACTACCTACGGGCGATGGGCGAACTTTTCTGCTTTAACATTAATAAGTTTCTCTATTTCATTTGGATGAATGGTGAAGATTTTCGGTTGCAGGTCGTTTGAGGATGCCTTGAGGCATCCTGCAGCTTATCTTGATGCGATTCTGTTCATTGATGCTGTTTAAATATCTAAGACAGCGGCTTTGCAGAACGCACCCACTTCTTGTTGTGCATAGGTAACATTGATAACTTCCATTACCATTCTGATTTCTCCTCCCTGAGCGGTTTATCTTTTCGTTGCCCTGAAGCTCTCCGCCTTTGTTTACCCTGCAGCTTTGCAAGTTGAATCGGGGATATCTCCTGACGCGGCAGAAACAGCTCCAGCTTTTCGGTGAGATCCAACGCTACCATGATGGCGATAAAGACATCGAACGGCACTTTTCCTTTTTCAGCATTGAGCACAGACTTACGTGCAACACCTGCGCGCTCAGCAACCTCCGTTTGCGTTAAGTCACGATTAAGACGGGCTTGCTTGAGTCGCTGGCCAATTTCTTCAGCCAGTGCGGATGCAGAAGGAGTAGTCATGCCTTTAAAGTCCCAATATAGACACTTTATCGTCGGTTAAGCGTTTAATGTCCAAATTATAGGACTCTATCGGATAATTGTCATGATAAATGGATGTTTTATAGAGTCCCTTATATTGCACTTTATGAGGTTTTAAGGTGAGTTAAGTCCTTAAAGTGGGACATAATCAAGTTGAGGGTGCTAAGGGATTAAGTTTAGAAAACGACAAACGCAGAAAAGCAAAAACCCAGCCATAAGCTGGGTTTTCAGAATGTTGGTGCCCGGACGCGGAATCGAACCACGGACACGGGGATTTTCAATCCCCTGCTCTACCGACTGAGCTATCCGGGCAACGGGGCGCATTAAACCCTAATGGCTTTCAGCCGTCAACGGCTTTCGTCAAAAAAGCGTAGCAATCGTGACTGATTGCTTGCTTTTCAGGCAGGGTGTGCAAAATCTCAACGTGCCCGCTGGTGGTAAAGCGGTATTCAGGATTGCGTGACCTGCGTGACCTGCGTGACCTGCGTGACCTGCGTGACCTGCGTGACCTGCATGACCTGCATGACCTGCATGATGCACGGGCTTAAGGGCCCCCTGCGAAAGTTTAGGCCAGTGCCCCGTTCTGCCGGCACAGCGCGATACTCAGCACATCCTCTGCCAGACGACGCGCGGTGGCCACATCCTGCACGTTGCGTTTCACTAGCAGCTTGCTCAGGCAACCCTCGAGAATCAGCTCCATTTGATCGGCCACCATGGTCGGGTTATCCAGTGCCAAATCCACCAGAATCTCATGAGTGAACTGCCATGAGCTGCGTTTCTGCTGCTCGGCAAGCTGATGCACGGGTTGGTCAGGCTGCGGATAGAAGCTGCAGGCGGCGATAAACAGGCAGCCAGGAAAACGTCCTTTGCTCACGTGTTCGGATAACACGTCATAGCGCGCCAGCAGTTTTTGTTGGGCCGTGAGATGTTCATTAAGCTGTATCTGGCGGCGCCAGCTGTCAATCTGCTGACCGTGATAGCGCAGCGCGTCATACAGCAGGGCATCGCGATCGGGCCAATATCGTTCAAGATGTTCGGGTGCTAATCCGGTTTCCCCCGCCAGTTGCTGCAGGGAAGTGGTGGCGGCAAGGCCGCTTTGCTCAAGCACATTCAGCGCATGCTCAAGAATCTGTTCACGTTGCAAGTGACTCTCCTCTGGAGTGCGGGCCCGCTCGCGCACGAACGGGCAGTGTCCTGCAACCAGTGTCGTTTAACGCGACAAATTGTGCAAATGCGTGCGGAAGTCGGCAGCGTTAAGGAAACCGGTGACGCGTGAGTCAGGGATCTCTTTGCCTTGCGCATCAAAGAACAGAATGGTGGGCAAGCCTAATACCTGTAAATGCTGCAACAGGGCGTTATCCTGTGCATTATTTGCGGTGACATTGGCTTGCAGTAACTGTACCTGACTTAAATCGGCACGCACGGCTTCATCGCTAAAGGTGTACTTCTCAAACTCTTTGCACGCCACACACCAGTCAGCGTAGAGATCGACCATGGTGATGCGGCCTTGTGCCTGCTGCAATGCGTTATCAAGCTGCTCGCTGCTGGCCACCGTTTTGAACGGCAGATGTGCGACAGATTGCGCAGTGGCGCTGCTGCCAAAAGCCCAATCCTGCAACGGACGTGCGGCCACCAGTGCTGCCGCCAGCATCACAATTTGCAGAATGCGCCATTTGCCATTAGCACGCAGGCTGAGGCTGAACGCCCAGGCAAAGAAGGCCACGCCGAGCAGGCTCCACAGACGCAGGCCCCAGATATCGCCGATGACCCGCTCCAGTAGGAATACCGGCAGCGCCAGAATCACAAAGCCAAAACCTTCTTTGACGCTTTGCATCCACGGCCCGCTTTTTGGCAGCAGTTTATTACCAAACATCGTGACTGCGATCAGCGGCAGGCCCATGCCGAAGGCATACAACCACAGCGTGCCCGCACCGGCCCACAGGTTACCGCTTTGCGCGATATACAGCAGAATGGCACTCAGCGGCGCGGTGGTGCAGGGCGAGCAGATCAATCCCGCCAGCGCGCCCATCATAAATACGCCCGGCAATGAACCGCCTTGCTGACGGTTGCTCCACAGCGTCAGGCGTGTTTGCAGACGGGAAGGCAGTTGCAGTGAGAACAGGCCAAACATTGACAACGCCAGCACCATGAACAGCACTGACAGGCCAATTAATACGTATGGATGCTGCAGTGCAGCCTGGAAACGCAACCCTGCAGCGGCCACCACCATGCCGAGCACGGTATAGGTCAACGCCATCCCTTGCACATAGACCATCGCCAGCGCAAACAGGCGTCCAGCAGAGTAGCGACGCTGGCCACCGAGAATGATGCTGGAGATCAGCGGATACATCGGCAATACGCACGGCGTGAAGGCGACGCCGATGCCAATCAGCAGCGCCCACAGCGGTGAAAACGGCAGTGGCGTACGCTGTTGCGCAGGCTGCGCGTTCACGGCGGGTGCATCGTGATTGGCGGCAACCGGAGTGAGCGGCACTGAGCGGGTTTCGGGCGGGTAGCAGAAACCGGCGGCCGCACAGCCCTGATAGGTCACCGTGAGCGTGGCACCGGACTCAGCCTGATGCAGAGTGATCGGCACCTGTAAATCCTGCAGATAGATTTCGCTCTTGCCGAAGAACTCATCCTCATGCGGCTGTCCTGGCGGCAGAGCCAGCGGTGCCATCTGTGCTTTCTGCGGCGTCACATGAATCTGCTGACGATAAAGGTAATAGCCGTCCTTCACTTTCCAGCTCAGTGTGAGTTGGTTGCCCTGCTGGCTGAAATCGAAGCCAAAGGCCTGATCCACCGGCACAAAGCGGCTGTTATTATTAGGTGAGAAGATATTGGCCTGTGCTGAAAAGCAAAACAGCACTGCGAGGCAAAGGCCCATCAGGCGAGAAAGTCGTGCAGCCATGAGGATGTAATCAGCTCCGGTGGCGAATGAGCCGCGATGATAGCACGGCCGCCTCGCCACGAGGTTTTCAGGATGTAACGGCGCTACAGAATCAGGCTCCCAAACAGGAAGCCAAACGCCACGGAGAAGGCAATCGCCAACACGCCGGGAATGATAAAGGAGTGATTAAACACAAACTTGCCGATTCGGGTCGAACCGGTGTCATCCATTTCTACTGCGGCCAATAAGGTGGGATAGGTCGGCAACACGAACAGTGCCGAAACCGCGGCAAAGGAGGCGACGGCGGCCAGCGGGGAAACGCCGAGCATCAGTGCCGCAGGCATCAACGCCTTGGTGGTCGCTGCCTGTGAATAGAGCAGGGTAGCAGCGAAGAACAATATCAACGCCAGCATCCACGGGTAGCTCTGCAACATATCGCCTGCTGCAGTCTGGATGTCCGCCAGGTGGGCTTTGACAAAGGTATCGCCCAGCCATGCCACGCCCATCACGCAGATACAGGCACTCATGCCGGATTTGAAAGTACTGGCGCTGAGGATTTCGCCAGTATCGACTTTGCAGGTTAGGCAAATCAGTGTGGCAACGGTGAGCATAAACACCACAATCGCTTCGTTACGAGGCAGCACTGGGTTGCTGATTAGCCCAACGCTGTCGCTGATGGCCGTGGCGTAGAGCACCACCGCTGCGATGCCGATCAGGAACAGCAGCACGGCACGCTTGGCTCCGGGTTTAATCTCATAAACGCGCTCGCCTCGCAGGGTGACTTCGCCTTTGGCGAGCCGCGCCTGGTAAACCTCATCATCCTTTAACTCTTTACCGAGAAAGCTGGTGATCACGGCGGCACAGAATATCGCGGCCATCGTGGCTGGGATCGATACGCCCAGCAGCGCCAGATAGCTGACGCCGCGCGGTTCAAGAATTGAGGCGAAGAACACCACCGCCGCAGAAAGCGGTGAAGCGGTAATGGCGATTTGTGAGGCGACCACCGCAATCGACAGTGGGCGTGAAGGGCGTACACCTTGCTCTTTAGCCACTTCGGCGATGACGGGGAGCGTCGAGAACGCAGTGTGTCCGGTACCTGCCAGCAGCGTCATTACATAGGTGACGAGTGGCGCGAGGAAGGTGACGTAGCGTGGATGGCGGCGTAGCAGGCGTTCCGCCAGGCCGACCATGTAATCGAGCCCGCCCGCAATCTGCATGGCGGCTATCGCGGCGATCACCGCCATAATAATTTCGATCACATCAAAAGGAATCGCACCCGGTTTCATGCCGCAGAACAGCGTTAGCACCAGCACACCTAAACCGCCAGCAAATCCAATCCCAATGCCGCCTAAACGCGCACCAAGCCAGATTGCCAGCAGGACAATCAGTAATTCCACTACCACCATTCGTTCCGCTCCTGAGTCGGGGGGAGATCCTGACTCTTAAAGTTGTAGCCGCCAATAAGAAAAAAGCACGCCGTAGTGTATACAAGCGTGCTTTTTTGCGACTTGATCCGGAACGGATTACTGTTCGTTTTCGTCGGTGTAGCGTTTGGCTTTGTAGGTCGGATGCATCAGGTTCTGAATCGAGAAGATGTCATCCAGTTCCGCTTCGGTGAGCAACCCGCGCTCCAGCACCACTTCACGCACGCTCTTACCGGTTTCCGCACAAATCTTGCCGACGATATCGCCATTATGGTGGCCGATATACGGGTTGAGATAAGTGACGATACCGATGGAGTTGAACACGTAAGCTTCACATACGGCTTTGTTAGCCGTGATGCCGTTGACGCATTTTTCCAGCAGGTTGAAGCAGGCGTTGGTCAGAATGCTGATCGATTCGAACAGCGCCTGGCCAATCACCGGTTCCATCACGTTCAGCTGCAGCTGACCCGCTTCGGACGCCATGGTCACGGTAATGTCGTTGCCGATAACCTTGAAGCACACCTGGTTCACCACTTCTGGCACGACCGGGTTCACTTTGGCTGGCATGATTGACGAACCGGCCTGCAGTTCTGGCAGGTTGATTTCGTTCAGACCCGCACGTGGCCCGGAAGAGAGCAGGCGCAGGTCGTTACAGATCTTCGACAGTTTCACCGCCAGACGTTTCAGCGCGGAGTGCACCATCACGTAAGCACCGCAGTCGGACGTCGCTTCAATCAGGTCTTCTGCAGGTACCACTGGCAGATTACTGACTTCCGCCAGACGCTGAACCGCCAGTTGCTGGTAGCCATCCGGCGTGTTGAGGCGAGTCCCGATTGCCGTGGCGCCCAGGTTTACTTCCAGTAGCAGTTCAGCCGTGCGCAGAATGCTGCGGGTTTCTTCATTCAGCAGCACGTTAAACGCGTGGAACTCCTGGCCCAGCGTCATCGGTACCGCATCCTGAAGCTGGGTACGACCCATCTTAAGGATATTTTCGAACTCGACCGCTTTACGCTGGAAGCCTTCGCTCAGTTGGCTAATGCCATCCAGCAATTTCAGGATGGAGGCGTAAACCGCGATACGGAAGCCGGTAGGATAAGCGTCGTTGGTGGACTGACACTTGTTCACGTGATCGTTCGGGTTAAGGTACTGGTATTCACCTTTCTGGTGGCCCATCAGCTCCAGGCCGATGTTCGCCAGCACTTCATTGGTGTTCATGTTAACCGAGGTACCCGCGCCGCCTTGGTAGACGTCAACCGGGAACTGATCCATGCATTTACCGTTATTCAGCACTTCATCACAGGCCTGAATAATGGTGTTTGCGATGTTGCGAGGGATTGTTTGCAGCTCTTTGTTGGCGAGCGCGGCTGCTTTTTTCACCATCACCATACCGCGGACAAACTCCGGTATGTCACTGATTTTGTTGTTACTAATGTAGAAGTTTTCAATCGCACGCAGAGTATGAACACCGTAGTAAGCGTCTGCCGGGACTTCGCGCATGCCTAACAGGTCTTCTTCGATACGAATGTTGTTCGCCATGATTACCTTCTTATTATTTCTGCGGTGTCACTGCCGGGCGACCGGGATGGTCGGGCGACAATCACTGTGCAGGTGAAGCAATTATATTGTCGTGGAATACCAGTGCCGACATATTATCCATCTTCGGGCTGGCGGGCACGATCATATTCTGTTGTTACAGAATTGTTTGTGCACAGATCACTTTACGGGCATTTACTGGCCCAGCGGTAATAACGATATGTGATGTAGTTCGCAATTTTAAGTCAGTGGGAAAAATTTGGCAGGATCGGTTGAAATCACGGGTTGAGATGCCCATCTCTATCAATACGGTCAGACAGACCATCCCTTTCTGCTGCCTGGCAAGAAGCGAGGCAGCCCTACTCACAGGAGATATCGGTGCGCTGGATACCGTTCGTGATTTTTTTTGTTCTGGCCTGGATTGAGATCTCAATTTTCATTCAGGTTGCACATGCCCTCGGCGTGCTGCTCACCATGCTACTGGTGATCTTCACCTCGTGCATCGGTGTGTCGCTGGTGAAGAACCAGGGTATGAAGAACTTCCGTCTGATGCAGGAGAAGCTGGCGCGCAATGAAAGCCCAGCGGCGGAGATGACCAAAAGCGTTTCGCTGATCATTTCGGGCTTCTTACTGCTGTTACCGGGCTTCTTTACTGACTTCTTCGGTTTGTTGCTGCTGCTGCCTCCGGTGCAGAAGCATCTGACGCTGAAATTAATGCCGCATCTGCGTGTGTGGCGCGGACCCGGCGCAGGGCCGGACAGTGGCTATACCATGGATGGTGAATACGAGCGTAAAGATCAGGATCAAATCGGGCACGATAAAGATCGTTAAGAAGAGAAGGGCGGCGAGAGTCGCCCTTTTTGCTGTCTTTTTCGTCAATGGTTACAAAAACGAAAATTTTTTATTTTTTGCCCCTTGAAAGCCCTTTTTAGTGACCCTATCTCTCTCTCCACGAGGCCGGAAGCCATGCAGTCCGGCTCAACCCAAAAAACTGAATGATTGGATTTCTCAAAGGAGAGCTACCAAATGAAAATTCGTCCGTTGCACGATCGCGTTATCGTCAAGCGTAAAGAAGTTGAAGCTAAATCTGCTGGCGGTATCGTTCTGACCGGCTCTGCAGCTGGCAAATCAACTCGTGGTGAAGTTCTGGCTGTGGGTAATGGCCGCATCCTGGAAAACGGCGATGTTAAGCCGCTGGACGTGAAAGTTGGCGATCTGGTTATCTTCAGCGAAGGCTACGGCGCCAAAACTGAGAAGATCGACAACGAAGAAGTTCTGATCATCTCTGAAAGCGACATCCTGGCGATTGTCGAAGCGTAATTACGCGTAATTCACTGAACGAAACGAATTTAAGGGATATTTGAAATGGCAGCTAAAGACGTAAAATTCGGTAATGACGCGCGCGTAAAAATGCTGCGTGGCGTGAACGTACTGGCAGATGCAGTAAAAGTTACCCTGGGCCCGAAAGGCCGTAACGTGGTTCTGGATAAATCTTTTGGTGCACCGACCATCACCAAAGATGGTGTTTCTGTTGCGCGTGAAATCGAGCTGGAAGACAAGTTCGAAAACATGGGTGCACAGATGGTGAAAGAAGTGGCCTCTAAAGCGAACGACGCTGCGGGCGACGGCACCACCACTGCAACCGTTCTGGCTCAGTCTATCGTGAACGAAGGCCTGAAAGCTGTTGCGGCTGGCATGAACCCAATGGACCTGAAGCGCGGTATCGATAAAGCCGTTGCTGCAGCCGTTGAAGAGCTGAAAGCGCTGTCTGTTCCTTGCCAGGATACCAAAGCCATTGCTCAGGTTGGTACCATCTCTGCTAACTCTGATGAGTCAGTAGGTACTCTGATTGCTAAAGCGATGGATAAAGTTGGCAAAGAAGGCGTTATCACCGTTGAAGAAGGCACCGGCCTGCAAGACGAGCTGGACGTGGTTGAAGGTATGCAGTTCGACCGTGGCTACCTGTCTCCCTACTTCATCAACAAGCCAGAAACCGGCGCAATCGAACTGGATGCACCGTTTATCCTGCTGGCTGACAAGAAGATCTCTAATATCCGTGAACTGCTGCCAGTACTGGAAGCGGTTGCGAAAGCCGGTAAGCCACTGCTGATCATCGCTGAAGATGTTGAAGGCGAAGCACTGGCAACACTGGTAGTTAACACCATGCGCGGTATCGTGAAAGTCGCTGCGGTTAAAGCACCTGGCTTCGGCGACCGTCGTAAAGCAATGCTGCAGGATATCGCAATCCTGACCGGCGGTACCGTAATCTCTGAAGAGATCGGTATGGAGCTGGAAAAAGCGACTCTGGAAGACCTGGGTCAGGCTAAGCGTGTTGTGATCAACAAAGATACTTCTACCATCATCGATGGTGTGGGCGATCAGGGCGCAATCCAGGGCCGTGTTACTCAGATCCGTCAGCAGATCGAAGAAGCCACTTCTGATTACGACAAAGAAAAACTGCAGGAGCGCGTAGCGAAACTGGCCGGCGGCGTAGCCGTTCTGAAAGTGGGCGCAGCCACTGAAGTTGAAATGAAAGAGAAGAAAGCACGCGTTGAAGATGCCCTGCACGCTACCCGTGCTGCGGTTGAAGAAGGCGTGGTTGCTGGTGGTGGTGTTGCACTGGTTCGCGTTGCAGCGAAAATCGCTGCTTCTGGCCTGAAAGGTCAGAACGAAGATCAGAACGTGGGTATCAAAGTTGCGCTGCGCGCAATGGAAGCACCTCTGCGTCAGATCGTTTCTAACGCCGGTGAAGAGCCATCCGTTGTTGCTAACAACGTGAAAGCGGGCGACGGCAACTACGGCTATAACGCACAGACTGAAGAGTACGGCAACATGCTCGACTTCGGTATCCTGGACCCAACCAAAGTGACCCGTTCTGCGCTGCAGTACGCGTCTTCTGTTGCGGGCCTGATGATCACCACCGAAGCGATGGTGACCGACCTGCCTAAAGGCGATGCTCCTGATTTAGGTGGCGCTGGCGGCATGGGTGGCATGGGCGGAATGGGCGGCATGATGTAATTTGCCCCTGACTGCTTAAATCATGTGAAAAACCCTCGATCGGAAACGGTCGGGGGTTTTTCTTTTGGTGGCGAACAAGGTATAAGTATGAGCGCAATACTTCGGCTTTGCGGGGTTATACCCGTCATATTTCCAGCTGCAGATGCGTTGGCTGCGTACATTCACCCCAGTCACTTACTGGAGTAAGCTCTTGGGGATTCATGCCCTTGCCGCCTTTCTGCACCTGGAACTATTTAGGGTAGGTGGCAATGAATGTTCAGAAAAAAAGTGCGCTTTTCTGCTACGCTGCCGCCCGACACTGATGATAATAAATGGGGATTACAATGCGGATTAACCTCTTGCTCGGACTGGCGGTAGGGACTTTACTGCTAGCGGGCTGCAGCAGCTCCAATCAACTGAGTTCCGGCGGACAGCGTGTCACTTTCGTTGACCAACAGCCTGGAAGCCAATGTCAGCTGCTGGGCAATGTCACTGGCTCACAGAGCAACTGGTTGAGCGGATCAGGCGGTGAAGGCAGTTCTTTGCGTGGCGCAGCCAATGACCTGCGTAACCGCGCGGCAGAGATGGGTGGCAACGTGATTTACGGTGCAACCAGCCCAACGCAGAACCTGCTCTCTGCTTTCGCACCGCTTGACAGCAAAATGTCTGGTCAGGTGTATAAGTGCCCGTAATGGCATGAAAGAGATGTAAAAAAAGCCGCTGATGCGGCTTTTTTTGTGGGCGCAATGTCTCGCGCGGCGGTTATCCCTGACGTAGCTGTAAATCCAGCGGTGTTTTGCTCGGCTCACCACCAATCTCGCGCGCCAGCTTCGGCACCATATAACCCGATACCATCGTCAGCAGTTGGCGCACTAGCGCACGGGCTTCATCATCCGACACAAAGAAATGCGCCGCGCCCTGTACTTTATCCAGCACGTGCAGATAATAGGGCAGAATGCCGGCATCAAACAGCGCGTTGCTCAGGTTAGCCAGCACTTGTGCATCATCATTGATACCGCGCAGCAGCACGCTTTGATTAAGTAAAGTGACGCCCGCACGTTTTAGCATCTGCATGCCGTAGTGCAGCTCATCGTCAATCTCTTGCGCGTGGTTGATATGGCTCACCATCAGCACTTGCAGGCGCGTTTCGGCCAGAATCTGGCATAACCCTTCGGTAATGCGTGCGGGGATCACTACCGGGAGGCGGCTATGAATGCGCAGACGCTTCAGGTGCGGGATTTTCTCCAGCGCGCCGACCAGCCACGCCAGCTCATGGTCTTTGGCCATTAGCGGATCGCCACCCGAGAAGATAATCTCATCCAGCTCTGGATGCTCAGCGATGTAATCAATCGCCGCCTGCCAGTTGCGCTTATTGCCCTGATTATCCTGATAGGGGAAATGGCGACGGAAGCAGTAGCGGCAGTTAACCGCACAGCCACCTTTCACCAGCAACAACGCACGGTTGCGATACTTATGCAATAAACCGGGCACCACGCTACTTTGCTCATCCAGCGGGTCAGTGCTGTAACCTGGCGCATCAACAAACTCCTGACGGCTGGTCACCACCTGCAGCAAAAGGGGGTCGTTTGCATCGCCTGGCGTCATGCGCTGAATAAAGGCACGCGGCACGCGCAGCGCAAAAAGCTTGCGCGCATCGTTGCCTGCGGCCAGATCCGCATGCTGTTCGAGAGATAAAAGTTGCAGTAATTCAGTAGGATCGGTGACAACATCAGCAAGTTGCTGCAACCAATCTTCTCTGATGGGGGGATTTAGGGTTACAATGTTTGCCATTTTTTTGGCTATTACCAGTTCAATATTTACAGAGGGCCTTTATGGCGACTTATCTTAGCAACGATTTCCGTCCCGGTCTTAAAATCATGTTCGAAGGCGAGCCATATGCCATCGAAGCCAGTGAGTTCGTTAAACCGGGTAAAGGCCAGGCATTTGCACGCGTTAAAATGCGTCGTCTGCTGACCGGTTCTCGCGTTGAGAAGACCTTCAAATCTACCGACTCTGCCGAAGGCGCAGACGTTCGTGATATGACGCTGCAGTACTCTTACAACGACGGCGACTTCTATTACTTCATGCACCCAGAGTCTTTCGAGCAGTATCAGATCGAATCTAAAGTGCTGGACGACGTGACCAAATGGTTGCAGGACAATGCGGATTGTATCGTTACCCTGTGGAACGATAAAGCGATCGCTGTTCAGCCACCGAACTTCATCGAAGCAGAAGTCATCGAAACAGATCCAGGTCTGAAAGGTGATACTGCCGGTACCGGCGGCAAGCCAGCGACCCTGTCTACTGGCGCAGTGATCAAAGTTCCACTGTTCGTGCAGATTGGCGAAGTGGTTAAAGTTGACACCCGCTCTGGCGAATACGTTTCGCGCGTAAAATAATTGCCAAATCAGGCGCATCACTCGATGCGCCTTTTTTCCTTTATGAGTTCAGAATAATGAAAAAGATGGCGAAATTGGCTGTTTTTGCGTTGCTGGTCTCTTCTGCTTTAAGTGCCTGCAACACTTTCCACGGCTTTGGTGAAGACGTCTCCCATTTGGGCGGTGCCATTTCACGCGCAGCGGATAAATAAATTGCGAGGGCGCCGCCTTTTCTCAGCGGCTTAGCCAGCAAGGTCGTGTATAAGGTCTATGCTTGAATGGCTGTACTTTTATTGCAACCAACAAGGATATGGCTATGTTAAAGAAAAGTATTGTCGCGATTCTTTCTGTTCTGGTGCTTTCCTCTGTGTTGACCGCCTGCAACACCACCCGTGGTGTTGGCGAGGACGTTCAGGCCGGTGGCAAAGCGATTCAGCGCAGCGCACAGTGATCCAAACCGGTGCGAAACCCGATTTCGTACCGGATTTCCTGACTCCCTCTTTCTTTGTCTGAAAAAGCACCGCGAACGCCTTCGATCCCGTCACGCCGTTGTTTGCCGTAGCCAATACGGGTAGACTTCTCCCCCTTATCTGTATAAGGAGTCACCAACATGAGCGAAACGGCAAGCTGGCAGCCGAGCGCACCCATTGCCAATTTGTTGAAACGCGCCGCTATTTTGGCGGAGATTCGTCGTTTCTTTGCCGATCGCGGCGTGCTGGAGGTCGATACCCCGGCAATGAGCCAGGCGACCATCACGGATATCCATCTGGTCCCATTCCAGACGCGCTTTGTGGGTCCAGGCGCAGCGGAAGGGCGCGATCTGTGGCTGATGACCAGCCCGGAATATCATATGAAGCGCCTGCTGGCGGCGGGCAGTGGCCCGATCTATCAGATGGGGCGTTGCTTCCGTAATGAGGAGGCAGGTCGTCATCATAATCCAGAGTTCACCATGCTGGAGTGGTATCGTCCTCACTATGATATGTATCGCCTGATGAATGAAGTCGATGACCTGATGCAGCAGGTGCTGGAGTGCGATAGCGCCGAATCTTTATCGTATCAGCAGGCGTTTATTCGCCATCTGGAACTTGATCCTTTGTCAGCGGATAAAACGCAGCTGCGTGAAGCTGCGACGAAGTTGGGTGAGGGTGAACTGGCGAATCGTGAAGAAGACCGCGATACTTTGTTGCAGCTGCTGTTTATGCTGGGTGTTGAACCGAAGATTGGTAATGACAAACCGTGCTTCGTGTATCACTTCCCGGCCAGTCAGGCGGCATTGGCCGAAATCAGCACTGAGGATCATCGCGTCGCGGAGCGCTTCGAGGTGTATTACAAAGGCGTGGAGCTGGCTAACGGCTTCCGCGAGTTAACCGATAGCCGCGAACAGCGTCAGCGCTTTGAGCAGGATAATCGTCGCCGTGCAGCGCGTGGCCTACCGCAGCATCCAATTGATACCAACCTGCTGGATGCGCTGGCACATGGCATGCCTGCTTGTTCAGGTGTGGCGTTGGGTGTGGATCGTTTGATTATGCTGGCGTTGAAAGCCAATGCATTAAGCGACGTGATTGCTTTCCCGGTGGATCGCAGCTGATCATTATTGCTCGGGCAGGGTGTTTCAGACAACAGCGGCGCATATTGCGCCGCTGTTCATTTCATCGTTACTGCTGTGTCGTGGGAGCGGCAGGTGCCTCTGGAAACTCCTGAATAGTGACCGGCAGCATCATCTTCTGTTCGTTACGCAGAACCTGCACCTGAATCACCGATCCTGGACGAATCTCGGCGACCTGATCCATGGTTTCTTGCGCCGACAGCGCCGGTTTGCCGTTCACCTGTAAAAGCACATCATTGGCTTGAATCCCTGCCTGATCGGCTGGCCCGCCTGGCGTAACCTCACTGACGATAATACCCTGTGCACGATCCAGACTGCTGCCCTGACCGTGTAGCGGCGGCAGCTCACGGCCGGTGATGCCGATATAGCCACGAATGACCCGACCGTCACGAATCAATTTATCCATGATCTTGGTTGCCAACGCGGTTGGAATCGCAAAGCCAATCCCTTCCGGCGTTTCGCCATCATTGCTTTTATCAAATGTCAGGGTGTTAATGCCCATCAGTTCGCCGAGCGAGTTAATCAGCGCACCGCCTGAGTTGCCCTGATTGATGGATGCATCGGTCTGCAGGAAATTTTGACGACCCGATGAGCTCAAGCCCACGCGCCCGGTGGCACTGATAATGCCCTGAGTGACGGTCTGCCCAAGGTTGTAGGGGTTACCAATCGCCATCACCACATCGCCGATATGTGCGATACGGTTCGCGTTAATCGGAATCACCGGCAGGTTAGTGGCGCTGATCTTCAGCACCGCTAAATCGGTCATCGCATCTGAACCCACTAAAGTGGCTTCAAAGAAGCGGCCATCCTGCAATGCCACGATGATCTGGTCGGCGTTATTAATCACATGCTTGTTCGTGAGAATGTAGCCTTTCACGTTCATGATCACGCCAGAACCCAGCGTGGTGATACCGCGATTGTTGTTGCCATGGGCACTGCGGTTGTAGACGTTGACCACCGCAGGCACAGCGCGGCGCACCCCCTGATTGAAACTCACGGGGGATTCATCATCACTGTTGTCATGATCAAAGGTGACGTTGCTGCTCATACGCAGCGCAGGAATCGCAACCAGCAGCAAACCCGCTACGATCAGGCCCATCACCACAGAACGCAAAAGTTTAAGAAACATGGTGTTATTTCAGGAAAGGTGGGATCGCTGGGCAGAATAACATGAGAAAGGCGGACAAACACCTGCTTGTCCGCCTGTTGCGAGGATTATCGCATAAGTAAGTAAATGCTCTCGTCGCCACGCAC
The DNA here is from genome assembly GCF_000963985.1 of Pantoea sp. BL1. Classification (NCBI taxonomy): domain Bacteria; kingdom Pseudomonadati; phylum Pseudomonadota; class Gammaproteobacteria; order Enterobacterales; family Erwiniaceae; genus Pantoea; species Pantoea sp. BL1. The sequence continues at coordinate 66,906 of NZ_JZRH01000004.1, forward strand.
CACGTTCAGTGCCAGGATCGCGGGTTTACTTTCCAGCGCTTTGCGCATTTCAGCCAGCGAGGTCACGCGATCGCGGTTCACACCGACAATCACATCATCTTTCTGCAAACCTGCCTGCTCCGCTGGCGTGCCTTTTTCGATGGCATCCACTTTCACGCCTTTATCACCGGCTTTAGAGGCACCATCGCTCAAGGTGGCACCTTGTAACGCCGGAGACATCAGCTGGGCGCTGGCGGTGGTTTGCGCGCTCTGTTCCAGCGTCACGGTCACGGTCACCGGTTTGCCTTCACGCAGCAGACCAATTTTCACCTGCTGACCTGGTGGGGTGGTGCCCACTTTTACGCGCAGTTCGGCAAAGCTGGTGATCGCTTTGTCATTGATGGAGGTGATGATGTCGCCCGCTTTAATGCCCGCTTTCTGCGCCGCCGAGTTAGGCAGCACTTCAGAAACAAAGGCACCGCGCTGTGCGTCAACGTTAAAAGCTTTGGCGATGTCAGGCGTCATTTCGGTGCCTTTAATGCCCAACTGACCACGCTTCACTTCACCAGACTGAATCAGCTGCTGTGCGAGGTTCATTGCCATATTGCTGGGGATCGCGAAGCCGATACCGATGTTGCCGCCGCTGGAGGCCAGAATCGCGGTGTTAATACCGATCAACTCGCCATTCAGGTTTACCAGCGCACCGCCAGAGTTACCCCGGTTGATCGCTGCATCGGTCTGGATGAAGTTTTCCAGACCTTCAAGGTTCAAACCACTGCGACCCAACGCCGAAATGATGCCGGAGGTGGCCGTTTGGCCAAGACCGAAGGGGTTACCGATAGCCACGGCAAAATCGCCCACTTTCAGTGAGTCGGAGTCGGCGATTTTTACCTGCGTCAGATTTTTAGCGCCTGCAACCTGAATCAGCGCGATATCGGTTTGCTCATCATGGCCAATCAGCTTGGCATCATATTCATTGCCATCGCTGAGCTGGACGCTGATTTTATCGGCACCGTTTACCACGTGATTGTTGGTGAGAATGTAACCTTTAGCCGCATCAATGATGACACCTGAACCAAGGCCCTCAAACGGTTGCGGCTGGGATTGTCCCGGTGCCTGGCCAAAGAAGCGCTTCAGCGGTTCAGGAATATCCTGTGCCTGCTGGCCGCTGTCGGTGCCTTCAACATGCACGCTAACGACCGCGGGCAGAACTTTTTCCAGCATGGGTGCCAGACTCGGCAGTGCTTGTCCCTGCACCTGTGCGGGCAGCGTCGCCATCGCGCCAGGCGTTGCCGCCAGACTCATCCCAATACTCAAGGCTAATGCGCTTAACAGTCGTGCTTGTTTTTTCATTGCTACAACGCTCTCGCTGCGAAAGAAGAAAGGGGATAGAAAGTGTGACAGTAGTTTGGCGTAAGTGTTCGGAAAACAAAAAGGGCACAGCTAAGCTGTGCCCCAAAAGGATTATTTACGCGGAGTACGGTCGCTACCACGCAGCAAACCCGATGCGCCATCAGAGTAATCACGCGGCATTTGCACCGGTGCCTGATCGTTGTCCGCTTCGGCTTCCGTTAACTGATAAGCAAACGGATTTTTTTCGCCCGGCAGATTTGGCAGCAGGTCATTCGAACCCTTCGCCATATGCTGATACAGCTGGCGGTAGTCATGTGCCATGTTGTCCAGCAATTCTGCGCTGCGCGCAAAGTGGTTGGTGAGCTCTTCGCGATAATCTGCCAGCTCAGCCTTCGATTTTTCCAGTTCGTACTGCATGCTTCGCTGCTCACGCAGCTTCTTGTTGCCAAAACGCATGACGACTGCGCCGACAATAATGCCAATCACTAAACCAATCAGCCCGTATTCCCAGGTCATAATGACTCCCGTGTAATTTCCGTTGCTTCGTAGGGCATTGCTTCTGTTTCCACTTCAATAGCAGCCACTATAACCAATAATCTTATGGAAGTGGAACTATCGGGCTGCATCGCTTACTGTAGAGCGGCCTAATTTTCGCCAACCGACCCGTGAATCGGACTTTTTCAGGGATTCTGAGAGAACCATGCAAACCTCATCTCCGCTTGCCCGCTATGAGCAGGCGCTGTCACAGGGCGAGTTCCGCCCGGATGATGTACAACGTGAAGCCATTACCCGTTTAGATGCTATCCAGCAAGGATTGATTGCCCGCAAGCCCTCGCAGGAACCTGCGGCGAAAGGGCTGTTTGGCCGCCTGTCAAAGCTGATGGGTAAAGAGAAAAGCAGCAGCGAAGCCCCGGTGCGCGGGCTGTATATGTGGGGCGGCGTGGGTCGCGGTAAAACCTGGGTAATGGATTTGTTTTTTCAGTCTATTCCTGGCGACCGCAAACTTCGTCTGCATTTTCACCGCTTTATGCTGCGCGTCCATGAAGAACTGACGCAGTTACAAGGCCATAGCGATCCGCTGCTGATCGTGGCCGACCGCTTTAAAGCGGAGACCGATATTCTCTGCTTCGACGAATTCTTCGTTTCAGACATTACGGATGCGATGCTGTTGGGTACGCTGATGCAAGCGCTGTTTGATCGAGGCATTGCGCTGGTGGCGACTTCCAATATTCCGCCTGACGATCTCTATCGCAATGGCCTGCAGCGCCCGCGTTTTCTGCCCGCCATCGAGCAGATCAAACGTCATTGTGATGTGATGAACGTCGATGCAGGTATCGACTATCGCTTGCGTACCCTCACGTCAGCCCATCTGTGGAATTTCCCGCTCAATGAGGACACGCATGCCGAAATGGAGCGCATGTTCCGCGCGCTTTCAGGTAAGCCGCGTGAAGATGCCCCCGTGCTGGATATTAACCATCGTGAGATGCCAACGCTGGGCGTTAACGAAGGTGTGCTGGCGATCGATTTCCTCACGCTGTGCGGCACCGGGCGTAGCCAGCATGACTACATCGAGCTATCACGCCGCTTCCACAGCGTATTGCTGTATGATGTGCCGGTGATGATTTACAAGACGGAAGATCAGGCACGCCGCTTCCTGGCGCTGGTCGATGAATTCTACGAGCGCCACGTGAAACTGGTGGTGGCGGCCGAAACGTCATTGTTTGAAATTTATCAGGGCACGCGCCTGAAGTTTGAGTATCAACGCTGCTTGTCGCGTTTGCAGGAGATGCAAAGCGAAGAGTATTTGCGTCTGCCGCATCTGCCCTGATGACGTGGGCAAAAATCGCAGGATTTCGATGCAAAAAGGTTCGATCTTTGAGTTCGACTTCTCTATAATCTTGCGACCCCACGTTACAGCATCGGTTTTCTTTCCCAAGAACTCGATGTGATCCGGTAACTCACTTGAAGGGGTGGCTTGCTGGGCAAAATGGTCGTGTGAGCCTCAATCGTTTACTTAGCGTTTGGGATTTCACCAACGTGTAACTTTTTATTTGGGTAAGCTTTTCAATGAAAACTTTTACAGCTAAACCAGAAACCGTACAGCGTGACTGGTATGTTGTTGACGCAACGGGCAAAACCTTGGGTCGCCTGGCGACTGAACTGGCGCGCCGTCTGCGTGGTAAGCACAAAGCGGAATACACTCCGCACGTTGATACCGGTGATTACATCATCGTTCTGAACGCTGAGAAAGTTGCTGTAACCGGCAACAAGCGTAATGACAAGATTTACTATCACCACACTGGCCACATCGGTGGTATCAAGCAAGCGACCTTTGCAGAGATGATCGAGCGCCGTCCTGAGCGTGTGATTGAAATCGCGGTTAAAGGCATGCTGCCGAAAGGCCCACTGGGTCGTGCTATGTACCGTAAACTGAAAGTTTACGCAGGCAACGAGCACACTCACGCGGCGCAGCAACCGCAAGTTCTTGACATTTAATCGGGATTATAGGCAATGGCTGAAACTCAAAACTACGGCACTGGTCGCCGCAAAAGCTCTGCCGCTCGCGTCTTCATCAAGCCGGGTAGCGGTAACATCGTAATTAACCAGCGCTCACTGGAGCAATACTTCGGTCGCGAGACTGCACGCATGGTCGTGCGTCAGCCGCTGGAGCTGGTTGATATGGTTGGTAAATTTGACCTGTACATCACTGTTAAAGGTGGTGGTATTTCTGGTCAGGCTGGTGCGATCCGTCACGGTATCACACGCGCTCTGATGGAATACGACGAGTCTCTGCGTCCTGAACTGCGTAAAGCGGGCTTCGTTACCCGTGACGCACGTGAAGTTGAACGTAAGAAAGTCGGCCTGCGTAAAGCACGTCGTCGTCCGCAGTTCTCTAAGCGTTAATTGTTGCTGCTTCGGCAGACACAATTTGCTCAAAAAACCCGCTTCGGCGGGTTTTTTATTGCCGCCATTCACGATTTTTCACGCTAAAAACGCGAGCTTTACCCGCATTTTGCCCGCAAATCATTATCCCTGCCCCACAAGCTGCTTAAAATCTGGTAAACTCACTGACACTTTGCGCCCGCAAGCCGGAGCGTTGTGCGCGTTACTTCTGTCGGGACGACGGAAAAGCGCCACTGACGTTGGCTGTGTGCGAATCTGATGAGCAGGTGAGTCGCCGCGTGGTTGGCTATTCGCAGTATCTTTTTGTGAACAAACTTGGAGGTTTTCATGGCTGTCGCTGCCAACAAACGTTCGGTAATGACGCTGTTTTCTGGTCCGACTGACATTTTTAGCCATCAAGTACGTATTGTACTGGCTGAAAAGGGCGTCAGCGTGGAGATCGAGCAGGTTGAAACGGATAACCTGCCGCAGGATCTGATTGACCTCAACCCGTATCGCACTGTACCAACGCTGGTCGACCGTGAACTGACGTTGTATGAATCACGCATCATCATGGAATACCTGGATGAGCGTTTCCCGCATCCACCGCTGATGCCTGTTTATCCGGTTGCCCGTGGTGAAAGCCGCCTGATGATGCACCGCATCGAGCAGGACTGGTACACGCTGATGCGTGCTATCGAAACCGGTAACAATGCTGAAGCCGATGCTGCACGCAAACAACTGCGTGAAGAGCTGCTGGCGATTGCCCCGCTGTTCTCTCGCACGCCGTTCTTCATGAGCGAAGAGTTCAGCCTGGTTGATTGCTACCTGGCACCGCTGCTGTGGCGCCTGCCGCAAATGGGCGTTGAACTGGTTGGTGCCGGTTCTAAAGAGCTGAAAGGCTACATGACACGCGTATTTGAACGTGACTCTTTCCTCGCTTCATTAACGGAAGCGGAACGTGAAATGCGCCTGCAAGCCCGGGGCTAATGTATGGAAATGTCGCAACTAACGGCTCGTCGTCCGTATCTGCTGCGTGCGTTTTATGACTGGCTGCTCGACAACCAGTTAACGCCGCATCTGGTGGTCGACATCAATCTGCCTGGTGTGCAGGTGCCGCTGGAGTATGCGCGTGATGGCCAGATCGTTCTGAACATTGCGCCGCGCGCTGTCGGTAACCTCGACCTCGCCAATGACGAAGTGCGTTTCAATGCGCGCTTTGGCGGCGTGCCGCGCCAGGTTTCTGTGCCAATGGCCGCTGTGCTGGCCATCTACGCACGTGAAAACGGTGCAGGTACCATGTTCGAACCGGAACCGGCTTACGAGCTGGAAACCAACGAACAGGAAGGCCAGGAAGAGACGATGATGTCAGTGATTGATGGCGATCGTCCCGACGATGCTGCTGATAACGATCACTCACCGGATGATGAACCGCCACCGCGTGGTGGGCGCCCTTCATTACGCGTGGTGAAGTAAATCGCATGAAATAAGAAACGGGCCAATTGGCCTAATGCCAGTCAGTT
>NZ_JZRH01000040.1:0-18978 GCF_000963985.1 Pantoea sp. BL1
CTGGCAGGCATTGCGCGAATCAGTGATGCAGCATGGCCTGTACAACCAGAACTTACAGGCGGTTCCGCCTACCGGTTCAATTTCGTACATCAATCACGCCACCTCGAGTATTCATCCGATTGTGTCGCGCATTGAGATCCGCAAAGAGGGCAAAACCGGCCGCGTGTACTATCCGGCGCCGTTTATGACTAATGACAACCTGGATCTCTATCAGGATGCGTATCAGATTGGCCCGGAAGCGATTATTGATACCTACGCCGAAGCCACACAACACGTCGATCAGGGCTTGTCTTTGACACTGTTCTTCCGCGATGACGTCACCACGCGTGATATCAACAAAGCGCAAATTTATGCGTGGAAGAAAGGCATCAAAACGCTCTATTACATTCGTCTGCGCCAGATGGCGCTACAAGGCACTGAGGTGCAGGGCTGCGTCTCCTGCTCATTGTGATGAAAACTATGCAACTTAAACAAATTCAAGCGATTAACTGGAACCGTATCCAGGACGAAAAAGATCTCGAAGTGTGGAACCGTCTGACCAGCAACTTCTGGCTGCCGGAAAAAGTGCCGTTGTCCAACGATCTGCCTGCATGGCAGTCACTGGACCACCAGCAACAGCAGCTGACTATCCGTGTGTTTACCGGGTTAACGTTGCTCGACACCATCCAAAACGTGATCGGCGCGCCGGGCCTGATGGAAGACGCCATCACGCCGCATGAGGAAGCGGTGCTGTCGAATATCAGCTTTATGGAAGCAGTGCATGCGCGTTCCTATAGTTCGATTTTCTCCACCCTGTGCAACACCGCCGATGTCGATGCCGCGTATCGCTGGAGTGAAGAGAACGAAGCGTTGCAGAACAAGGCGAAGATTGTGCTGGAGCACTATCGTGCCGAGGACCCGCTGAAGAAGAAAATCGCCAGCGTGTTCCTGGAATCGTTCCTGTTCTACTCCGGTTTCTGGCTGCCGATGTACTGGTCAAGCCGTGGCAAATTGACCAACACCGCTGACTTGATTCGTTTGATTATTCGCGATGAAGCGGTACACGGATATTACATCGGCTATAAGTACCAGAAGGCACTGGAAAAAGTCGACGATGCACGCCGTGAAGAGCTGCAGCAATTTGCCATCGATTTGCTGCTGGCGCTGTATGAAAACGAAGTGGAGTATACCGAAGCGCTGTATGCGGATGTCGGTTGGGCGGAAGAGGTAAAAACCTTCCTGCACTATAACGCCAACAAGGCATTGATGAATCTGGGATATGAGGCGTTGTTCCCATCAGAGCTGACCACGGTGAATCCGGCGATTCTTTCCGCTTTGTCACCGAATGCCGATGAAAACCACGATTTCTTCTCCGGTTCAGGTTCTTCCTACGTGATGGGAAAAGCCGTGGAAACCGAAGACGAGGACTGGAATTTCTAGCCTCAGGCCTGCAGCACAGGGCGCGCCACAGCGCGCCCTTTCATCGCTTTCATATTTCCTCTTCAGACTGACAAATATTCCCCCGTTATTTCCCTTTCTCAGCTTCATTATTTTGTCATTTTAGCGCCATTCATTCGTCCATTATATCGTCTACATAAGCGCAATTTATTCGTGTTTCACTGAGCATTTGCCATGAAAGCGGGTTAAATTCACAAAAAATTCAGAAAAAAATGATTCGCCCTCATCCCTTGTGAACACTGGAATTATCGCCAATCTGCGCACGCTCGCTCAACCAAATATCCGCACCAAGGGTTGTCAGATATTCTCACTATGCTAGGTTATAGGGCGCTTAAATTTAATCGAGATCATTACAAGAAATAGCTAAACATTTAACCGGGAAATTAATTACTGCATGGGAATTAAACTCGAAGTAAAGAATTTATATAAGGTATTTGGGGATCACCCCGAAAAGGCATTTAAGCTGATTGAGAAAGGCGAAAGCAAAGAGACGATTCTGGCGAAAACCGGTCTCTCAGTCGGCGTAAAAGATGCCAGTCTGGCCATTGAAGAAGGCGAGATCTTCGTCATCATGGGGCTCTCCGGTTCAGGGAAATCCACCATGGTTCGCCTTCTCAATCGTCTGATCGAGCCCACTCGCGGCCAGGTGATCATTGACGGTGTCGATATTGCGAAAATATCGGATGCTGAACTGCGTGAAGTGCGCAGAAATAAGATCAGCATGGTATTCCAATCCTTCGCATTAATGCCCCATATGACGGTTCTCAATAATACCGCCTTCGGCATGGAATTAGCGGGCGTGGCGTTACAGGAACGTCAGGAAAAAGCGCTGGAAGCATTGCGTCAGGTGGGACTGGATAATTATGCCCACGCCTACCCGGATGAACTCTCTGGTGGTATGCGTCAACGCGTCGGATTAGCCCGCGCGCTGGCAATCAATCCCGATATATTATTGATGGATGAAGCCTTCTCCGCCCTCGATCCGCTTATCCGCACTGAAATGCAGGATGAGTTGGTGAAACTGCAGGCGAAACATCAGCGTACCATCGTGTTTATCTCTCACGATCTCGACGAAGCGATGCGTATTGGCGATCGCATCGCCATCATGCAGGGCGGCGAAGTCGTTCAGGTCGGCACGCCGGATGAGATTCTGAATAATCCCGCGAACGATTATGTGCGCACCTTCTTCCGGGGTGTCGATATCAGCCATGTGTTTAGCGCTAAGGATATCGCCCGTCGTAGCGCTGGCGCACTGATTCGTAAAGCGGCCGGTTTTGGCCCGCGATCCGCCATCAAACTGCTGCAGGATGAGGACCGCGAATTTGGCTATGTGCTGGAGAAACAGAAATTTGTCGGCGTGGTTTCAACCGATTCACTTAAAGCAGCACTGGCCGCGGGTGAAGGACTGGATAGCGCCCTGCTTGAGACGCCGTTAGCGGTTCCTGCGGATACCTCACTGAACGATTTGCTCTCCCACGTTGCCCAAGCGCCCTGCGCGGTGCCGGTGGTAGGCGAGGAGAATCAGTACGTCGGTATTATTTCCAAAAGCATGCTATTGCGCGCTTTAGATCGTGAAGGAGCCCAGTCATGAGTGAACAAACCAGCAATCCGTGGGACAGCGCCAGCCAGACCACGCCGCAACCTGCTACAACAGATTCGAGTGCGGCGGCCAGCAGTAGCGATCCCTGGGGCGGGAGTGCTGCCCCGGCGGATAGCAGTGCCAGTTCAGGTTCTACTGATGCCTGGGGCAATGCCTCCAGCACCGGCTCGGATGCCACCTCCAGTGCAGGCCATGATGCCGCCTCCAGTGCAGGTCATGATGCGGCCTCCTCGGCGGCCAGTAGCAGCGACTGGCTAAGCAGCGCGCCGGCGCCGAAACCTGAACATTTCAATATTATGGACCCCTTCCACAACACCATGATCCCGCTGGATCGTTGGGTGACGGAAGGCATCGATTGGGTAGTGAACCATTTCCGCCCGGTGTTCCAGGGCATTCGTGTGCCAGTGGATTATATCCTCAGTGCCTTCCAGAATCTGTTGATGGGGTTGCCTGCACCCGTTGCGATTGCGTTGTTTGCGCTGATCGCCTGGCAGATTGCCAGCCCGGCGATGGGTATTGCCACGCTGATTTCACTGGTGCTGATCGGCATGATCGGCGCCTGGTCGCAAGCGATGGTGACGCTGGCGCTGGTGCTGACCGCCCTACTGTTCTGCATCATCATTGGATTACCGCTCGGTATCTGGCTGGCGCGCAGTGAGCGTGCGGCGAGAATTGTGCGACCATTACTGGATGCGATGCAGACCACACCCGCCTTTGTATACCTGGTGCCAATTGTGATGCTGTTCGGTATCGGTAACGTGCCTGGTGTGGTGGTGACCATTATCTTTGCGTTGCCGCCGATTGTCCGTCTGACCATTCTTGGCATTAAACAGGTGCCCGCTGATCTTATTGAAGCCAGCGAGTCCTTTGGTGCCAGCCCCCGCCAGATGCTGTTTAAAGTGCAGTTGCCGCTGGCGATGCCAACCATCATGGCGGGTGTCAACCAGACACTGATGCTGGCACTGTCGATGGTGGTGATCGCCTCGATGATCGCTGTTGGCGGTCTTGGTCAGATGGTCCTGCGCGGTATTGGTCGCCTGGATATGGGCCTCGCCAGTGTTGGCGGTGTCGGTATCGTTATCCTCGCGATTATTCTTGACCGCCTGACACAATCTGTTGGCCGTGACAGCCGCAGCCGTGGTAGTCGCCACTGGTATAACACCGGCCCCGTTGGCTTGCTATTACGCCCCTTCAGTAAAAAAGTCTGATTTCTTTGGACGGCCCGCCGTGGCCGTCCGTCTCCGACGCTACACGTAAAATAAGGAATGACTATGCGCAAGACAGCTCTATTCGCCGCCGTCCTGACGACGTTTGCCGCAACCCACGTGTCCGCCGCCGACCTGCCCGGTAAAGGCATTACGGTTAAACCCGCTCAGAGCAATATTTCCGAAGAGACTTTCCAGACGCTGCTGGTGAGCCGTGCGCTGGAAAAACTGGGCTACACCGTCGATAAGCCTAGCGAAGTGGATTACAACGTGGCTTACACCACCATCGCGGCGGGTGATGCCACCTTTATCGCCACCAACTGGAAACCACTGCATGATGACATGTACGCCGCTGCCGGTGGCGATCAGAAATTCTACCGTGAGGGCACTTACGTGACCGGCGCGGCACAAGGCTATTTGATCGACAAGAAAACAGCGGATCAGTATCACATCACCAATCTTGAACAGCTAAAAGATCCTAAGATCGCCAAGCTGTTTGATACCAACGGAGATGGCAAAGCCGACCTCACCGGCTGTACACCAGGCTGGGGCTGTGAAGCGGTGATTAACCACCAGATTGATGCCTTCAAACTGAGCAACACCGTTGAGCACAACCAGGGCAACTACTCGGCGATGATTGCCGACACCATTACCCGCTTCAAACAGGGTAAACCGATTCTTTATTATACCTGGACGCCTTACTGGGTAAGTGATGTGCTAAAACCGGGCAAAGATGTAGTGTGGCTGCAGGTGCCGTTCTCATCCATGCCGGGCGCGCAGAGCAAAGTGGATACCAAACTGCCTAACGGCATGAACTATGGCTTCCCGGTCAACACCATGCATATCGTGGCTAACAAAGCCTGGGCTGAGAAAAACCCGGCGGCGGCAAAACTGTTTGCGGAAATGAAGCTGCCACTGGCTGATATCAATGCGGAGAATGCGGCGATGCATGCGGGCCACGCGTCTGAAGCCGACATTAACAGCCACGTAGACGGCTGGATCAAAGGCCATCAGGCCGAGTTTGATAAGTGGGTTTCTGACGCACAGGCTGCGGCGAAGTAATCCTCTTTCCCTTATAGAGCGGCCTTTTGGTCGCTCTTCTCCACCATCCCCGCACATTTTGTGCGTTATAGCGCACTGGTACGTCCTGTCAATTAACACACCATTGAAATAATTTTTTGGGTTACTATTAACCACAAATGATTATCTTCGTTTTTCTTCCGCTGTGAATATGGCTAAGCCGAGACGCATCTCTGCACTATCTGAGGTTAGATCCTCTCAACGAATGCAATTCATCATTTTAACTGGTACGGTATTGATACCGTAAATGTTACAGTTTAGTTAATTAACCCATTGATTTGGTGATGTAATATCCGCAGCGAAAGTGTTTAGAAAGCGTAAAGACCCACCCAATCACGTGAGTGAGACTATTCATTGATGATTGAGTTTGTTATGGTTAGCAGCACAGTTATTCACCAGAGTTATTTTTTCTCTCGAAATTATTTTTTCTTAAAAATATTTCATGATGCGAATTGATGACAATCTAACCATCCAGCGTGGCAAATTGTCAGGGCGAACTGCCCAAGGTTATGGAACGACCTGGAACGCCAGATGTTGACAATGTGATCGTGCGAACAATCACTGGCTGAAAATATGACTACGCTTAATCTGTCACCATCCTTACTATACCAGTTGCAACTAAGAGGTTTTTTTTAAAATGGAAAGTTCGTTTACTCCCATTGAACAGATGCTGAACATCCGTGCTAACCGCCATAAAGATTTTCCGTTGCAGGAAATCATCCTGACTCGTCTGTGCATGCATATGCAGGGAAAACTGCTGGATAACCGCAACAAGATGTTGAAGGCGCAGGGAATTAACGAGACCTTATTCATGGCGCTGATCACACTTGATGCGCAAGAAAACCAGAGCATCCAGCCTTCTGAACTGAGTTCTGCGCTGGGTTCCTCACGTACTAATGCAACACGTATTGCTGATGAGCTGGAAAAACGTGGCTGGATTGAGCGCCGCGAGAGCGATAATGACCGTCGCTGCCTGCATCTGCACCTGACAGAAAAAGGTAACGAATTCTTACGTCAGCTGCTGCCGCCACAGCATCAGAGCCTGCAGTACCTGTGGTCTTCGCTCTCAACATCCGAGCAGGATCAGCTGGAAGCGATTACGCGTAAGCTGCTTAACCGTCTTGATAAAATGGATGAAGATCAGGTTATCGCTTCCCTGTCGCGCTAATAGCAAGAAGTGCGACACAATCACCTTCCGAAATCGCTATTTTAATCCCCTTTTATCCGGCCAGCGTCTCATACGCTGGCTTTTTCGACTCGGGAAACCGTGTTGATGGATCAACACAGCCCGGCTAAATGGAAAACGTGGAGAACAACATGAGTGCGACCGCGGAAGCGCAAAGCCCGCAACAGCCAGCGAATAAAAAGAAGAAGCGCAAAGGTGTGCTGATCCTGCTGGCTATCGTGTTTGTATTGATTGGGGTGGCGTATCTGGCTTACTGGTATTTGGTGCTGCGCCATTTCCAGGAAACCGATGACGCCTATGTGGCAGGTAACCAGGTGCAGGTGATGGCACAGGTTTCCGGCAGCGTGAATAAAGTCTGGTTCGATGACACTGACTTCGTGAAAAAAGGCGACATTCTGGTGTCGCTGGATAAAACCGATGCGGAGCAGGCGTTTGAAAAAGCGCAGACTGCACTGGCCACCAGCGTCCGCCAGACGCATCAATTGATGATCAACGGCAAGCAGTATCAGGCCACCATCAAGCTGCAACAGACCGCTCTGGATCAGGCTGAAGCCGATCTGAAACGTCGTGAGCCGCTGGGTGCGTCAAACCTGATTGGTCGTGAAGAACTGCAACACTCACGTGATGCCGTGGCCACGGCGAAAGCGCAACTTGATGTCGCCGTGCAGCAGTACAACGCGAACCAGGCGATGATCCTGAATACCAATCTGGAACAGCAACCGGCCGTTAAACAAAGTGCTGCCGAACTGCGTGATGCATGGCTGGCATTGCAACGTACCGAAATTCGTAGCCCGATTGATGGCTATATTTCGCGTCGTAGCGTCCAGGTCGGTTCGCAGATCTCCACCAGCACCCCACTGCTGGCGGTGGTACCGGCGACTAACTTGTGGATAGATGCCAACTTTAAAGAGACTCAGCTCTCTGGTGTGCGTATCGGTCAACCTGCGACCGTGGTCAGTGATATTTACGGTGATGACGTGGAGTATCACGGTAAAGTTGTCGGCCTGGATATGGGCACGGGTAGCGCCTTCTCTCTGCTGCCGGCACAGAATGCGACAGGTAACTGGATCAAAGTGGTTCAGCGTTTACCGGTGCGTATTGAGCTGGACCCGCAACAGGTGGCTGAACATCCGCTGCGTATTGGTCTCTCCACCTTAGTCAAAGTGGATACCCAAAACAAAGACGGGGCCACACTGGCCAGTAGCGTGCGTCCACAAGCGGCGTATGAAAGTAACGCATTGGCAATCGACCTCGCGCCGGTTAACAAGCTGATTACTGATATCGTTCGTGCCAACGCCGATTAATTCCGCGGGAGGCTGTGATGGCACAAAAACCGCTTGAAGGTGCGCCGTTAGTCCTGATGACCATCGCCTTATCCCTGGCGACGTTTATGCAGGTTCTCGACTCCACCATTGCTAACGTGGCGATCCCGACGATCGCCGGTAACCTTGGTGCCTCGAACTCACAGGGCACCTGGGTAATTACCTCATTCGGGGTGGCAAACGCCATCTCGATACCGATTACCGGTTGGTTAGCCAAACGTATCGGTGAAGTGAAGCTATTTACCTGGTCGACCATTCTGTTTGTGCTGGCCTCATGGGCCTGCGGCATGTCAGAGAGTCTGGAGATGCTGATCTTCTTCCGTATCATCCAGGGTGTGGTCGCCGGTCCGTTGATTCCACTGTCGCAAAGTTTGCTACTGAACAACTACCCGCCAGCCAAGCGCAGCGTGGCGCTCTCGCTGTGGGCGATGACGGTGATCGTGGCCCCGATCTGCGGCCCGATTTTAGGCGGCTGGATCAGTGATAACTACCACTGGGGTTGGATCTTCTTTATCAACGTTCCGATTGGTGTGGTCGTCGTCGCGCTGACTCTGCAAACCCTGCGAGGACGCGAAACCAAAACCGAAATCCGACCGATTGATATCGTCGGCCTGGTGCTGTTGGTGGTGGGGATTGGTTCGCTGCAGGTGATGCTCGACCGAGGTAAAGAACTCGACTGGTTTGGCTCCACGGAGATCATTGTACTCACGGTAGTCGCCGTGGTGGCGCTGGCGGTGCTGTTGGTGTGGGAGCTAACGGACGACCATCCGATTGTCGATTTGTCGCTGTTTAAAAAGCGCAACTTCACCATCGGCTGTTTGTCGATCAGTCTGGCTTACATGCTTTACTTCGGCTCGATCGTGTTGCTGCCCCAGTTGCTGCAGGAGGTATACGGCTACACCGCCACCTGGGCAGGTTTGGCGTCAGCGCCGGTCGGCATCATTCCGGTCATCCTGTCGCCGATCATTGGTCGCTTTGCCCACAAGCTAGACATGCGGCGGCTGGTGACCTTCAGCTTTATCATGTACGCCGTCTGTTTCTACTGGCGCGCGTATACGTTTGAGCCGGGGATGGATTTTGGTGCGTCGGCATGGCCGCAGTTTATTCAGGGCTTTGCCGTGGCCTGCTTCTTTATGCCACTGACCACCATTACGCTGTCAGGCTTGCCGCCAGAGCGTATGGCAGCAGCATCAAGCCTGTCGAACTTTGTGCGTACGCTGGCCGGTTCAATCGGTACGTCGATCACCACCACCATGTGGACGGATCGCGAATCGATGCACCACAGCTACCTGTCGGAATCGGTGAATCCCTTCAATCCGAATTCGCAGCAGATGTATGACCAACTGCAAAGCTTGGGCATGACGCAGCAGCAAGCTTCAGCCTACATTGCACAGCAAATTACCAATCAGGGCCTGATTATCTCAGCGAATGAGATCTTCTGGGCATCAGCGGGAGTGTTTTTGATCTTGCTGGTTCTGGTGTGGTTTGCACGTCCGCCATTTGGTGCGGGCGGTGGCGGCGGTGGAGCGCACTAAAGAGTAGAAACAAAAACGGGCCTTTCGGCCCGTTTTCATTTATGCGTTCTGGCGCCACCATTCGGCAAGCAGAATGCCGGTCGCAACGGAGACGTTAAGACTCTCGACGTTGCCGGTACCGCCAATCGACAGGCTGATATCACCCTGCTGGAAGGCGCTGTCGGACAGACCTTCACGCTCCTGGCCCAGTACCAGAACCATTTTGGCTGGCAGCTCAGCTTTCGCCAGCGGCGTGCCTTCATGGCTTGAAGTCGTCACAATGGTGTAACCCGCTTTGCGGAAAGCTTCCAGACCGCTGGCAAAACTTTCACCACTGATGGCCTGCACATGCTCAGCACCGCCCTCGGCCGTGCGCACAGCGGCGCCAGACTCCAGCAGTGAAGCATCGTTAACCAGCAAACCTTTCACGCCGAAGTGCGCGCAGCTACGCATGATGCCACCAAGGTTATGCGGGTTGCTGACATCTTCCAAAGCCAGCACGCAATCCTTAGTATCGGCTTTTTTCAGCCACTCAGAGACTTCCATGCCCATACGCTTCTTGATGATGAAGCACACGCCGCCGTGGTGTTCGGTGCCTGAAGCCTTAGTCAGCTCGGCATCATCCACCACGTGGTAGGCTTTACGGTTGGCCGCTAACCAGCGCAGCGTTTCGCGGAAGCGCGGAGTGACGCTCTGGATAAACCAGGCACGCACGATACTCTCTGGACGGCTGGCAAACAGCGCCTGGCAGGCATTTTCACCGTAAACGCGCGTCTCTTCCTGACGCTGACGGCGAATCTGCTCGGGGTCGATGACCGGTTTGTTGCTGCCTGCCTCATCAATCTGGCTATCGTCCGCTACCGGTGGGCGTGAAACGGTGCGCCACGGTGAATCACCGAAGCTGCGGTTGTCATCACTACGATTGTCTCGACCACCAAAGCTGCGACCGCGTTCGCTGTTGCGTGCATCACGCGCTGGCGTTCCGCGACCACCAGCACTGCTGCGGCCACCTTCTTCATTATTACGTGCAGTACGAGGACCAGAACGACGATTATCTTCCTGGCGCGCAGCAGGACGGCCGCCTTTGCCGGTACGGGGATTTGGCTTTTGGCCAGCATCCTCATCACGTACATACATCACTTTTACCTTGCCGCTTTTGCCTTTAAATTCGTCGTTCATTTGTTCCTCCTGCATTGAGAGCGCGAAGATTACCTGATGTGCTGGAGCTTAGCTATCAACTATTGAACCTATTGGGCAATCCAGATTGAGCATAGCACTCAACCTTTTCATAATGTTCGGCAATCATAACATTTACAGGTCCGGTTTGAGGTGACGATGAATACTGTATGTGCCTCCTGTCAGGCAACTAACCGCGTTCCCGAGGAACGTATTGCCGATGGCGCCAAGTGTGGTCGCTGTGGCGACGAGCTTTTCAATGGTGAAGTCGTGAATGCCACTGCGGCCACGCTGGATAAATATTTGCAGGACGATCTGCCCGTGGTGATCGACTTCTGGGCGCCATGGTGCGGCCCTTGCGTGAACTTCGCGCCTGTTTTTAAGGATGTCGCTGACGAACGCCGCGGTAAAGTGCGCTTTGTGAAAGTGAACACGGAAGCCGAACCGGCACTCAGCTCACGCTTCCGCATCCGCAGTATCCCGACCATTATGGTGTTCAAAAAGGGTGAGATGGTCGACATGTTAAACGGGGCAATGCCCAAAGCGCCGTTTAATGAGTGGCTCGACGAATCACTTTAAGCACTTCAGGCCAGCCCCTGTGCTGGCCTTGCCGTTAGCCTTCTATTAAACTGGCGTTTTTCCTGTCTGCGATTCTATGTCTGAAAATGCCGTTCTGCGCTTACGTGCGCAACGTTTAGCACGCGCTACGCGCCCGTTTCTTGCTCGTGGCAATCGCGTGTTGCGCTGCCAGCGTTGTCTGCTGCCGCAAAAAAACTGCCTGTGCGCCACCCTGCAGCCGCAGCAAGCACGCAGCCGTTTTTGTCTGGTGATGTTCGATACCGAGCCAATGAAACCCAGTAATACGGGACGCCTGATCGCCGATATCCTGCCTGATACGCTGGCATTTGGCTGGTCACGCACCGAACCTGATGACGCGATGCTCGCCGCAGTGAAAACGGACGAGTATCAGCCACTGGTGGTGTTTCCGGGCTCGTATGCCGATGCAGGCAGGGAAGTGCTCACCACACCTCCGCTCACCGGCAAACCACCGCTATTTATTATGCTGGATGGCACCTGGACCGAAGCCCGCAAAATGTTCCGCAAAAGCCCCTGGCTGGATGCGTTCCCGGTGATGTCACTCAACGTTTCCACACCGTCGCGCTACACGCTGCGGGAAGCGCACGGCGAGGGCCAGCACTGTACCGCTGAAGTGGCCGCCGCGCTGCTGGAACAGGCGGGAGATGTTGAAGCAGCAAGCGCGTTACAGCAGCATTTTGAGCATTTCCGTCACGCTTATCTGGCAGGCAAGCCGCATCATCCGGTGCACTATCAGGAAAGCGTGCTGTAGGGATCGCCTGATTTTTTAACTTGTCCGTTTGATTTATAGTCGCACATCGCCATGGAGTTGGCTCCCAACATAAGGATGATGCGCTATGAAAGTCTGGTGGCTTGTTGTGCTGCTGATAGCGGGCTGCAGCACGGCCCCGCAAACTGACCGCCCTTACCCACTGCAGTTACAATCCGTTAGCACACGCCCTGGTGGCATCATTAGTGTTGCTGAATTGCAGCCCGGTGATTTGCTGCTCTCCTCCGCCACCTCGCCTCAATCCTGGGGCATTCGCTTGATCAGCTTCAGCGGTGTCAGCCATGCCGCAATCTATCTGGGTGATCGACAAGTGGCGGAAGCCGTGGGCAGTGGTGTCAAAATCATTCCGCTGCAACAGGCTATTGAGGAGAGTAATAATTTGTTGGTGCTACGCGTGCCCAGCCTCACTCATGACCAAAGCTCGCTGTTGCGCGAATTTGCCCACCAGCAACAAGGCAAAAAATACAATTTCAAAGGTATCGTGATGTTCATGCCGTTTATGGTTTCGCGCCGCGTCTGCGAGCTGCCGCTGATGCATGAAAATCTACGCAGTGCCTGTCTCACTGCATTAGCGCGCGTGCAACTCGCCGACGTTGACGATCCTCAAGCCAATCGCTTCTTCTGCTCAGAATTCGTCATCGCAGGATATCGCCATGCAGGCGTCGAGCTACTTCAGGGACAAGCGAGCTGGGTCAGTCCAGCTGATCTCATGCATCTGCGTGATGGAGATATCTCAGCATGGCATAGCGAGCAGAATATGCAGTACATCGGCCATTTAAAGCGCTGGAACCTTAAAGAGATCCTCAGCCTGCGATCGGCGAGTCGGCAAGCAGAGTAAAAAGCGTTTACAATCATGCCAATCT
Source organism: Pantoea sp. BL1 (assembly GCF_000963985.1). NCBI lineage: Bacteria > Pseudomonadati > Pseudomonadota > Gammaproteobacteria > Enterobacterales > Erwiniaceae > Pantoea > Pantoea sp. BL1. The sequence goes on from NZ_JZRH01000040.1 coordinate 12,750, forward strand.
TGATGTCGGGAGCGGATGATGAGTCAACGCGGACTGGAAGCACTGTTACGACCTAAATCAATCGCGGTGATTGGTGCGTCAGTTACACCGGGGCGCGCCGGCTACTTTATGATGCGTAATTTGCTGGCAGGCGGATTTAGCGGTCCGGTACTGCCGGTCACGCCGAAGTATAAAGCCGTGAGCGGTGTGCTGGCCTGGGCGGATATTGCCAGCCTGCCGTTCGCGCCCGATCTCGCCATTATCTGTACTCATGCCAAACGCAATCTGGAACTGCTGCAGCAGTTGGGTGAAAAAGGCTGCAAAGCCTGCATCATTCTCTCCGCGCCCGCCAGTCAGTTGGAAGAATTGAAAGCCTGTGCCAGCCAGTGGCAAATTCGCCTGCTCGGCCCGAACAGTCTGGGATTGCTGGCCCCCTGGCAAGGATTAAACGCCAGCTTCTCGCCGGTGCCGATCGCAAAAGGACGCATTGCCTTTATTTCTCAATCCGCGGCGGTCTCCAACACCATTCTTGATTGGGCTCAGCAGCGCAATCTCGGCTTCTCCTGGTTTATCGCTTTGGGCGACAGTCTGGATATTGATGTTGATGATTTACTGGATTTCCTGGCGCGTGACGGCAAAACCAGCGCTATTTTGCTTTATCTTGAGCATCTCAGTGATGCGCGCCGTTTTGTTTCGGCCTCTCGTAGCGCCTCACGCAATAAACCGATTCTGGTGATCAAAAGCGGTCGCAGCCATCAGGCACAAGCGATGATTGGCACACTCAGCGGGCTGGATGCCGCATGGGATGCCGCGATTCAGCGTGCCGGTTTGCTACGTGTACAGGACACGCATGAACTGTTTTCAGCGGTGGAATCGCTGAGCCATATGCGCCCCTTGCGCGGTGATCGTTTAATGATCATCAGCAACGGCGCAGCCCCCGCAGCCTTAGCACTGGATGAGCTGTACGCGCGTAATGGAAAGCTGGCTACGCTGAGTAATGAGACCTTACAAGCCCTGGCCGCGTTGTTACCGGAAGGCGTTGGCCGCGGTAATCCGCTGGATCTCAAGGACGATGCCACACCAGCCCGCTATGTTGCCTGCATAGAACAACTACTGGATAGCCATGAACTCGATGCATTAATGATTATCCATGCCCCGAGCGCCGTGTCTCCCGCCAGCGAAACGGCCGAACAAATTATCGCGGCCGTGGCAAAACATCCGCGCGGCAAGCAGGTAACACTGCTCACTAACTGGTGTGGCGAATACTCGTCACAAGCCGCTCGTCGTGCTTTCACTCAGGCCGGAATCCCCACCTGGCGCACACCGGAAGGTACCGTAACCGCATTTATGCATCAGGTAGAGTATCGCCGTAACCAAAAACAACTGCGTGAAACACCCGCCTTGCCGGTCGGCCTGACGCAAAACAGCGCGCAGGCGCACCAGTTGATTCAACAAGCGCTGGACCAGGGTATTAACACTCTGGATACCCACGAAGTCCAGCCGGTGCTACAAGCCTATGGATTAGCAACGCTGCCGACCTGGATTGCGAGTGACAGTCGCGAAGCGGCCAGCATTGCCGACCAGATTGGCTACCCCGTGGCACTCAAGCTGCGTTCACCGGATATACCACACAAGTCTGAAGTTCAGGGGGTAATGCTTTATCTGCGCAGCGCTGCGGAAGTTGAGCTGGCCGCTGAGGCGATTTTTGATCGTGTGCGCAATACACATCCACAAGCGCGTATCGATGGCTTACTGGTGCAAAGCATGGCAAACCGTGCCGGCGCACAAGAATTACGCGTGGTGGTGGAACAAGATTTGTTGTTTGGTCCGATTATCATGCTGGGTGAAGGCGGAGTGGAGTGGCAACCGGATAAGCAGGCTGCAGTGGCATTACCCCCGTTGAATATGACGCTAGCGCGTTACCTGGTGATTCAGGCGATGAAGAGCGGCAAAGTGCGCAGTCGCAGTGCGTTGCGTCCACTGGATATTGCGGGATTGAGCCAGCTTCTGGTGCAGGTTTCTAACCTGGTGGTGGATTGCCCGGAGATCCAGCGGCTGGATATCCATCCGCTGCTGGCCTCCGCGAATGAATTCACCTTGCTGGATGTCACACTGCAGCTCGCGCCATTTACCGGTGATAACGAAGCACGCCTGGCGATTCGCCCTTATCCACACCACCTTGAAGAGCAGGTGCAGTTGAAAGATGGACAACATTGCCTGTTCCGCCCGATCCTGCCGGAAGATGAACCGCAACTGCGCGCGTTTATCGCTCAGGTAACGAAGGAAGATCTCTATTATCGTTATTTCAGTGAGATCAATGAGTTCACGCATGAGGATCTCGCCAACATGACCCAAATCGACTATGACCGAGAGATGGCCATTGTTGCTGTACGACAGCACGACGGGAATGACGAGATTATTGGTGTGACGCGTGCGATCTCGGATGCCGATAACATTGATGCGGAGTTTTCGGTGCTGGTGCGCTCCGATCTGAAAGGACTCGGGATGGGCAGACGACTGCTGGAAAAGATGATCCGCTATACGCGCGATCATGGTCTGCAACAATTGAACGGTATCACCATGCCACACAACACCGGCATGATTACGCTGGCACGAAAACTGAATTTTCGTGTGAATATTCAATTGGATGATGGCATTGTCAGCCTGAATTTACCGCTCGGTGAGGCGTGATGATATCCTGTACAGAAAGGTAAAAATCCTCCTTATCAGGCCGGTTGGTGTTATTATTTACCGTTAGGATCATGATTTGATGGCAAAAGGCCATGCAATGAACAGAGAAGAAGTGCACTGTGATGTTGTCTAAATTTAAACGTAATAAACACCAACAACACCTCGCACAGCTGCCTAAACTGTCACAATCCGTGTCGGATGTGACCACGCTTTACTCGCCTGCCGAGTTCCGTGAGACCCTGCTGACGAAAATCGCTGCGGCTGAAAAACGCATCTGTATCGCCGCGCTCTATCTCGAGAACGACGACGGCGGGCGTGGCATCATGCAGGCGCTCTATGCTGCGCGTCAGGCACGTCCGGAGCTGGATATCAGTATTCTGGTGGATTGGCATCGCGCGCAGCGTGGCCGAATTGGCGCCGCTCGTGGACTGACCAACGCGGACTGGTACTGCGAGATGGCAGCACAGCATCCCGATATCGCTATTCCAGTGTATGGCATTCCCGTTAACACGCGTGAAGCACTTGGCGTACTGCATCTGAAAGGCTTCATCATTGATGACACCTTGCTGTACAGCGGCGCCAGCCTGAATGATGTTTATCTGCATCAGCATGATAAATATCGCTATGATCGCTATCAGTTAATCCGTAATCCACAATTGGCGGACACCATGTACGCGTGGATTTGCGAAAATCTCAAGCAGTCCGATGCGGTTAATCGCCTTGACCAGACTGAGCGTCCATCCAGCCCTGAAATTAAGAACGAAACACGCCAGTTCCGTCAGGATTTGCGCAGTTTTAATTACCAGTTCGCGGGGAATGCTGACAATGAGTCACTGGCGGTCACGCCGCTGGTGGGCCTTGGCAAACGCAGTCTGCTCAATAAAACCATCTTCCATTTGATGCCGTGCGCAGAGCGTAAACTTACGCTGTGCACGCCTTACTTCAACCTGCCTGCGATCCTGGTGCGTAATCTGATCCATCTGCTGCGTCAGGGTAAAGAGGTGGAGATCATCGTGGGCGATAAAACCGCCAATGATTTCTACATCCCGCCTGAGCAGCCGTTTAAAATTATCGGCGCACTGCCCTATCTATATGAGATCAACCTGCGACGCTTTCTGAGCCGTTTGCAGTATTACGTCAATAACGGCCAGTTGACCGTGCGTCTGTGGAAAGACGGCGAAAACAGTTATCACCTGAAAGGTATTTGGGTGGATGACGAGTGGATGATGATTACCGGCAATAACCTCAATCCGCGCGCCTGGCGACTGGATTTGGAAAATGCGGTGCTGATCCACGATCCTAAGCATGAGCTGGCAGAGCAGCGCGAGAAAGAGCTGACGCTGATTCGTGAACATACCACGACGGTTCAGCACTTCCGCGAATTAGAGAGTATTTCTGACTATCCGGCGAAAGTACGTAAGTTAATCCGTCGTCTACGCCGTATCCGTATTGACCGTCTTATCAGTCGCTTACTCTAGCCGATGCGTGCGCTCATCCTCTGCGTAGTTTTACTTTGTAGTGGATGTGCGCATGTGGCACAAGATAACTGGACCGGTAAGGACAAAGCCGAACACTTCTTCTCTTCTGCCGTGCTAGCCGCTGCCGGCAGCGAAATCTCCCAACACCAGCATCAAAGCCGTGGACAAAATTTACGTTTTGGCTTTTTGTTCTCGCTGAGTTTTGGCGTAGGAAAAGAGTTATATGACAGCCGCTCTTCGGGGAGCGGCTGGAGTTGGAAAGATCTTAGCTATGACGTGGCGGGAGCGGCCACTGGCGTTGCCCTGTGGAATTTAAGCCAATAATCACAGTGTAATGCCCTTCCCTTTGCGATGGAGCATCAGGGAAATAACGAAGGCCAACGCCCCCATCGCCGACACATACCAGAAGAAACTGGTTTCAATCCCCTCTTTCTTCAGCAGTAAAGCGACATACTCGGCCGAACCACCAAAGATCGCATTAGCCACTGCATAAGATAAGCCGACGCCTAGCGCGCGCACTTCTGGTGGGAACATCTCCGCTTTCAGGATGCCGCTGATAGCGGTATAGAAACTGGTGATAATTAGCGCCAGCATAATCAACGCAAATGCAGCCCAACTGCTCTGCACATTTTGCAGCATCATCAGGATCGGTACGGTACAGATCGCTGCCCCCGCACCAAAGATCATCATCGAAGATCGACGACCGATCTTATCTGACAGCGCCCCGACGATCGGCTGAATCAGCATGAAGACGAATAATGCGGCTGTCATCAATCCACTGGCGCTGCGTGCATCCATCCCCGCCGTATTGACCAGATACTTTTGCATATAGGTGGTGAAGGTATAGAAGCTCAGTGAACCGCCGGCAGTAAAGCCCAATACCATCAGAAACGCGCGTGAGTGATTGCGCAGCAAACCCATAACGCTGCCCGCATCTTTATGTTCACGATTCTTTTTCTCGGAGGTTTCATTCAGTGAGCGACGCAGCCACAGTGCGACAACGGCCAGCACGGCACCGAGGAAGAAGGGGATGCGCCAGCCCCAGTTGCGCAACTCTTCGTCGCTGAGGATCTGTTGCAGCACCACTACGGTGAGCACGGCTAACAGCTGGCCGCCAATCAGTGTCACGTACTGGAATGAAGCATAAAAACCTTTACGCCCTTCTAAAGCGACTTCACTCATATAAGTGGCGCTGGTGCCATACTCTCCGCCTACTGACAACCCTTGAAACATACGCGCCAGCAGCAGGATCACTGGTGCCGCCACGCCAATTTCGCCGTATCCTGGCAGGCAAGCGATCACCAGGGATCCTAAACACATCATGCAGACAGAAATCAGCATTGAGTTTTTACGTCCATGGCGATCGGCTATATAGCCAAATAACCAGCCACCAATCGGACGCATCAAAAATCCAGCGGCGAATACGCCTGCGGTTTGCAGTAACTGCGTGGTGGTATCACCTGCGGGGAAGAATACATGCGCGAAATAGAGTGAGAAAAAGGAGTAAACGTAAAAGTCGAACCATTCGACCAGATTGCCTGATGATGCGCCCACAATCGCCCAGATGCGCTGTTTGCTGTTTATCGTTGATTCAGATGGTGCCACTTTTTGTTGTAGTGAGTCGGTCATGTCTTACCTCATTTCCTTGCGATAAATTAATGCCAAAGGATTCAGTAAAGCACGTGTTGGGCGGTTTCGGGAATTGGATGACGTTGAAGGTGCTAATTTGTGATTAGTAAGGGATTTTGGGGTGAAATCAGGGCGATTTTTCAGTACTGGTTGAAGGCTTCAAAGATGAACCTGTACCTAAAATCGCGCTGTGGCGGCGTGGTGTCAAAGGTGAAGTGGCTGATTTACTGGATGAATATGTGATTGCGATGGCCAGCGATGAGAAATTAACGATCGACCGCCCTCTTCTTGATATTAATCATCCGCTTAGCGTGGCTGATTTTATCGAAAACTGGCTAAGAACGGGTCAGTAAGCAGGGCAATTTTTGCGGGGCTGGCTGAATTTCAGACGTAAAATCCCCTGGCTACAGACGTAAAAAAACCCTGAACTTTCGTTCAGGGTTTCTTCACTT
>NZ_JZRH01000041.1:0-14038 GCF_000963985.1 Pantoea sp. BL1
CAGGCGGTACAGGCAGACGTCGCCGCGCTCCGCCAGGCTTGCCGGCCAGATCATCGCCGCGTTCCCGTCCTCAACGTAAAGCTCGCCTAGCGGTTGCACCACGGCCCAGGGCGCACCCAGCATACGCCGCAGCTGTAGGATCTCCAGCGCCATGGCCACAGCTTCCGCTTCATAGTTGCCCGGATTTTCTGCGATTTGATTCAAACGATCTTCACTGAGCATTATTGACTCCCCTCTCAGTTATTCCCTCTTGCACTGATAGCCTGCCAGCGGATTGTCGGATACGCACGACAGGTTCATGCTAAAGACATCTGTGGTGCTGATAAGTGTTCTAACCCGCTGCCTTTACGAAATTTTTACGAATAATAATGTGCCGATAGCTTGCAGAGTCCGCAACCAGTTCTACGCTGGGCAGACCAGTGAAAAAAGTCTTCCAACTCTAAAACAACAAAGGCGAAAAAGATGATTCTTAGTGAGTTTATGTTGAGGTTAAACCGCTGGCCTCGCATGCATTTCACAGCAATTGAAAGCGAGCAACGTGATACCGGTATTGAGATTTATGCCATCGACTGCACAAACCAGACCAAAAGCCGGCTGCTTATTTACCGCACGCCCGATACACAACACGCGTCCGCAATGATGACGCATTTCATTACCTGGCTTGAAAAAGCGAATCGTGGCAGAATTCTGCGGTATGAGAAGGCTTAAATACCGGCTGTAATGGCAGAGCAGCCAGCAACCAACCTTACCGCATCCTCCTAATCCTGTTGGGCCCGCTTTGGGCCCTTTTCTTTCCTGTATCTCAAACAGCCTCTCGGGTCTCCGGCCAGGCAACAGCCGCGCCTTCTGCAGTGAACAGAGCACCCTGGAAATCAGTGACACCAGCTGCCTCCAGCCACATCCACTCCTCCGGCTGTTCGATACCCGCAGCAATGACGTTTATCTCCAGCGCTGAACAACAGCGAAGCACCGCGTGTACCACCGCCTGACGGGGACCGCTGCGGTGAATATTGCGCACGATCGCTGCGCCGATGCGCACGCGGTCCGGCTGGACGTGCGCCAGCAGAGACAGTCCTGCCGAACCGTCACCAAAGTTGTCGATAGAGATACTGATACCCGCTTGCTTCAGTTGGCGTACCGCCTGAGTGAATGATTCCAGCTGAGAGATAACCTCTGTTTCACTGACGCCGAGTATTATTTGCTGCGGCACCAGCTCAGCACGGTCAATTGCGTTAATGAGCCGGCTGACGGCATCCGGAAGGTTAACCAGCGTCATGGGCAATATGCTGACGTATAACATGATGTCGTCGGGACACGATCTGCCTGCCTTGTCCAGTGCCTCTGTGACGACGCTTAGGTTATACGCATACAGCGCTTCGCCGGTTAGTCCATCCGGGGCGTCATCGGGTATGGCCTCGATGGCTGTGACTTCACGACCCAGAGGATCAACCACCGGGCGGAAGGTAACGCCCACAGCCGGGGTCGAAGGACCGTTCTCATCCGGTACAAAGTCCCAGTAGTCAGCGGGCAAAACCTCGAAGTAGTTTTCTTTCTCACGGGCTTCCACGAAGGTGCGTAAGAACTGCAGGCCCCGATCGTCGTATGTCAGACGATATTTAGACGTGCCGCGGTCAAGCACCGCCTGCAGCACACTGCCGCTGTCATGGCGGCGCAGGTCAAACAGCTCCATACCATGGTTGCCGAAGCGGCGCGACGGTGAATAGTCGCGCATCAGCTCAACCACATTGTGGTGACGCCGGTCGGCGCAGATACGACCATAGATGTCCTGCACGCCCTCCTCCGGGCCCTCAAGAATCTGAAAGAAATGCGTGCCGTTAAAGAGCAGGATCCCCGTGACCTGATGCCGTGCGTTGAGCAGGCTGGCTTTCTCAACCATACCCGGCAGGATGTTGATGGGTACCTCATCGGCGAGATGGCTTCGGTAAATAATTGTTGTAAGCATTTCTGGCTCCATATTACCGCAGATTGTCACAGGCACCATAGCAGTTGGCTGACCATTCTCAAACCGGACCGGTAGTCACCCTCACCACACCGCGACTTCAACGACCCAGACATCATTAAGCCTGTTTGTCCTCAACACCGGCATTAATTCATGAGGGTGCCGCGCTTCGCAAAGCCAGTACGTACAACAGCAAAGCATATGTACACAAAGTAATATCTTTCGATTTGAGCGCCTCCGGCATGCGTTTACCTCAAATCCTAATCAACAGTACTGAATCTGCGCGCCGCGAAAGACTCAAGGTTACGGGCAGCACACCCCCACATTCACGCAGACAAAATCTGATGGATAGAACAGCCTGATTTAATTATCAGCGAATCAATTCATCAGGCCACGGTTAATTCTTAGTGGATTACGTAAGTAGATTTTTTGCTTGAAGGGTCCAATAAACTCAGCAATTGATACAAATTATTACGAATATAGCTTTTTCAGAATTACCTACGGGCACTTTCACCATCTGCGACTACAGTGTGACGTGAGGCTGTCATCAACGTGAAATGGAGGTAGTTAATTTGTCTAATCATCACGACGGGAAAGGGCACGTCATTATTGGCGAAGCGGCATTGAGCCTTGCGCTGGGTGAAAAAGAGATAAGCGTACAATCGCTTATTGCTGAGCTTGGAAGCATGGCACAAGCCGGCGGCAGCGATAACCGGCTCACGGAAATATCGGAAGCCAGAAGTTGGCTGAAAAGCTTCCATGAGCCTGATCAGGCCGTCCGGTATCTGCCGTACCTGCAGACTTCTGCAGACCTGAACGACGAGAAGAACTGACGCCAAAGGACGTAGTCCGGCTCTGGCCGGAAGACGACGATGAAGATGACCTCACCGGTCTCGCCAAGGCGTGCACCGGCCGGAGAACCTGTCAGGGACGACACCCTCCGCTTATTACGGCTTATATCACTTTAAAAAATGAATTTCACTACCTGACGTCCCAGCATACAGTATCTCTCTTAACCGGAAGGAAACACGTATGTCCCAGTTTTATTACCTTCTCAATGCAGGACAGCATTACCAGTTACACGCCAGAGGATGCGTATGCCTGGCAGATCATCCGGAGCGTCAATTTCTGGGGTCTGCCCTCACCTATAGGCACGCCTATCAGATTGCATCGCAACGTCTGAATGTATGGGCCTTCATCTGTCGCCTGTGCATCGATGACAGTATGTCCGATACACGGGACTCTTCGCTCACACTTCATGCGCGTTGACTTTTTTTAATCCTAAGTCACATTCCGATAATGATTCACGCCCAGTAAAGTAACGCAGCTAAACTTAATGTCGTCTATTTAAGGTGACGGGAATAATCATGTCAGAACATTGTATTCATTATGTAGCTATACCGCTGCCAGGTCATGAAGACGAAGCACCTGGCGGCAATCATGATATTCCACCTGACCGTATATTCCTTTACTGATTGAACAGCCATCAGACTGTTTTTTCCCGCGCATGTTTATCACCACCGCTTAACGCGATACACTGTATATATCCCCAATAAGCGGAGCGCATCTGAAAAACGGAAATGAAATAGATGACCTTATGCATCAGTCTGTGGCGGTCGCGCTGAAACAACTGCTGCGTCCAAACGGGGCCGTACATGTGCATGAACTCATCGCTGCCCTCTGGCGCCTGAAGGAGTCCACCCCGGACAAAATAACGCGCGACTCCTGTGAGCGGGCCATTAGGTTACTGGCAAAAAAACTCAACTGAAATTATGCGGCGCCAGCCGCTTTCAGACACCGGGATCGTCCGGCGTAAATCCCACGACCAATTGGAGCAGGACGCGCAGGGTTTCCTGCCTTTCGGCGTTAGTTTCAACCATGAGCTGATTCATGATACGCCGCATAATGGTTTTGTTATTCACCGGTACCCCTATGTAAATTAGGCTGCGGATCATGTTATCCAGCGCTTCTTTCTGTAATGCATAACGGTCACCTTTAACCATAAGGCATGCCTGTATGTGTGCAACCGTATTTGTTTCTCTCATGCTGTGATGATCCCTGAATGCTCGCGCGATTCGCGTTGGTTTAAATTACGCATTGGCTGGATAAAAAGTTAAAGATTATAGCCTTGCAGTCATAAATACTGCCGCTAAGGTTAAGTATATGGCAGTAAATGTATTGCGGAACCAGCAAGCACAGATTCAGAATAAGCGGCTATATGGGTAAGTAAAATCCTGGCACTGACACATACGAAAGCGACAGGCATAACCGTACCTGCCGCCACAGTGTGTAGTTATCTTAAGTCATCGTCATCTGCCATCAAGCGGATGGTACTTTCCTGCGATGTAGTGCCTGAATGGCCTGCATCTGGTAAAAGCCAGCTATCTTCGCCAGTTGATTTAGCGCTCATACTACGGTGTACTTAATGGCTCCCCTGATTGCCTGGTCTCTCGAGTGACTACTGTCCGCCTTAAGCATCGCGGCCAATTCTGAGATAAGCGCATCGACGGTTATATCCTGGTCACGCACGGCTAGATTGACTGCTGCTTCACCAATAATTGCGTGACCGGTCATGTCTTCGCTGTACAACACGTTTACACCTCGCTAATGAATTAGAGAAAATTATTTACTACACCATTATTATAGCATTAACCTCCCTAATTATATTATTCACCCGATAGGTTATGCCTATTTAAAGATGTAACTCAATGGAGGAACTTTTCTTAACCTCTCTAAATATGTGAAATATATGAATTATTATTGCATGTAACAATCTTATCATTTATTTATAATAATGGTAGACTGGGGGTGATTTAGAGTTTTCTATTGTATAACAATCAATTATGACATTAAGGGGTCAAAATTTCTCAATGCTTATGTAAACGACTTAAATAAATGCCTGGCGTCATTAATGATGAGGTGACTACCCGAATAAAGTCTTAACTAGCATAAGTAAAAGCAATTTAATAACGCGATGTAATAGCAATGCAAGATTAACTGCCCCTCCTCGTACTTAATATTCCCTCGTCGGTACTAAAGATCAGTGAAATAAATCCAGTCTTCACTTTAACTACCGCTTCCGGGGGAGTGAGCCAATACTCTGTTTGATCTGAGCAGAACTCAGAAGAGACATCTGATGATGAGAGTAAGAGGACTGACTACATAGCTGACACAGTGCTTAAGCCAGCTATGGTTAAGTGTTTGCCAGTTTTCAGACACGAACTGCGGGAGTGGGAGCCGGTTTAGTCAAGCACCCTTACCTGAGATGATAACTACGGTGTAGGTATCCATGTCTCTGCTTCGCTATCATCGGGATAATAGTAACCATTCGGTATTGATTGAAGTTCAATCAGGCTGCCCCACGGAGCCTGAAAGTATACGCTGGCATTATTTTCTGTATCTTCATGACGGGAGTTCCCATGTATTTCTGAAAGAAGCCTTCCTCCCGCTGCCCTAACCCTTTCCACCGCATAATTTATATCGTCAACGTAAAGAGAGATGTGATTCCAGCCAATATCCTGCAGCCTTACAGGTTGCTCCTGTTCTTCACTTTTTATCTCAAAAAGCTCAAGATTTGGACCATTACCAATCCGTAACAAGCGCTGCTTGATAATCATTGACCCAGAACTTAGGCCTAATTGTTTCTCTGTATCTGCCCCCTGTCGTGGATGATCATGGTCTGTTAGGCCGTCATAGACAAACCTCGCGTCCAGCGCCTTCTGTAAAAATTCAGTTGCCATTTGCAGGTCGGGAACGGTAAGCCCTACATGGTTTATGCCCCTGCTTGGCGCGCGCGTCGGTATATTTTCCATACATACTCTCCAGTTAAAATTATGATAACTTCTACAAAGAGTAGTACTTTTCTGCCCAGTGAGCGGCGCCATAACTCATTGACACCCTTTCAATTCAAAAAAACGTCCTGCCAAATCATTAGAGGTCAATTACAATGCTCCTTGAAAAGCTCATGTGGCTTGAATGCAGCCTTCACGGTGAAAAACGCAACGACCGGAATTGGCTCGAGCATCTTCTTCATCCTGAATTCCTGGAGATTACACGTTCAGGCATGATGGTCGATCGCTCAGACACGATCATGTCGCTAAAGAGCGAGAAAACTTCAAGTCCAATCGTAAGCAGCAATTTCCGGCTAATCGAAATAAGTGAAAGTTGCGTAATACTTCTTTACCATACGTCTGATGCTGACGGGAGCCGACCCGCATTACGTTGCTCTTACTGGCTAACTTCGAAAGAGGGCCAGTGGTCTCTGGTTTTCCATCAGGGTACGCTTATAGCAACTGGTGCTTAGTGAATTAACAGCACTGTTATGTTCTGGTGTGATGCCCGGCACGTTCGAATATGAAATGAGTTCGACGGGTCGGTGCAACACAACCCTCACCAAAATGTAGGGTAAAATTCTGAGTACTGTGGTCTTTTAAATCAGGGCCTAATATTCAGGTTTCTCTCCAGGCAGAGGTTCTGAAAGCTCCTGACCTTCAACTCCTGCGTAAAAAAAACCAGTTCAGCCCCCAGTTCGGACGTATACCCGCGATGTGCGCTATTTACCGTTTCATTAATCGCCTCACCCGCTTTAGCGCGATATGTGACGCCTGTATTCTTGTTTTCAATCGTCAACTGTCCCGATAGAACGTAGGCCGTGTTAGGTATGGCATGTGTATGCCAGGGCAGTTCGGTATCAGGAGGTAGAGACATACGCATAACCGATATGAGTGGCTTGCCTTGGAGATACGCTTCATAAGACTGCTTATTCCATGCTGCCCCACTCTGTAGAACAAGTTTATGTTCGATCTTATCCGAACCTTTATTTGGGATCAGCTCTGCGTTTGCCATTGTCTATCCTTTTAATCGTGTATTTTCATGTTTTCAGACAAAAGTTTAGCAGAGGCCGAAAGATTGCTTTTTAAGCTCAACGCCAAAACAGCTCCAGAGCCGGACATTGAAAATTCATATTAATAATCAGATTGGAACTGGAATTCGTCGCCGTAATCCGTACCATACGCGACATACTTTTGCCTGCTGGCTTTTGACGGCAGGCGCAAACCCGTCTTTCATAGCGAATCAGATGGGACATGAGAACGCGCAGATGGTGTATGAAATCTACGCGACATGGATTGAAGAGATGAATGGCGAGCAGGTAGATATGCTCAACAGCAAACTGGCGATCTGAAATGACTTGCCCCCTGCATGCCCCTTTTGGTTTCTGAGACAGTTAATAATGCAAGAAAATCAAGAAGTAACAAAGAAAGAACAATACAACCTGAACAAGCTTCAGAAGCGTCTGCGTCGCAACGTGGGTGAGGCCATTGCTGATTTCAACATGATTGAAGAAGGCGATCGCATCATGGTCTGCCTGTCTGGCGGTAAAGACAGCTATACCATGCTGGAAATTTTGCGCAATTTGCAGAAGAGCGCGCCGGTTAACTTCTCACTGGTGGCGGTTAACCTCGACCAGAAACAGCCAGGATTCCCGGCGCATATTCTGCCCGCGTATCTGGAAGAACAGGGTGTTGAGTATAAAATCGTCGACGAAGATACTTACTCAATCGTTAAAGAGAAAATTCCGGAAGGCAAGACCACCTGTTCGCTCTGTTCACGACTGCGTCGCGGGATTCTTTACCGCACCGCCACTGAACTGGGTTGTACCAAGATTGCGCTAGGCCATCATCGCGACGATATCCTCCAGACCCTGTTCCTGAACATGTTCTACGGCGGCAAAATGAAAGGCATGCCACCAAAACTGATGAGTGATGATGGCAAACATATTGTCATCCGTCCGCTGGCCTATTGCCGCGAAAAAGACATCATCCGCTTTGCTGAAGCGCGCCAGTATCCGATCATTCCCTGCAATCTGTGCGGTTCACAACCGAACCTCCAGCGTCAGGTCGTTGCGGATATGCTGCGTGACTGGGATAAACGCTATCCTGGTCGTATCGAAACCATGTTCAGTGCGATGCAGAACATTGTGCCTTCGCACATGGCGGACATTAATTTGTTCGACTTTAAAGGCATCCAGCACGGCGATGAAGTGGTCGACGGCGGCGATATTGGCTTTGATCGCGAAACACTGCCGGTGAAACCTGCGGGCTGGCAGCCGGACGAAGAAGACGCGCCGGAAATGAGCGTTCGTCTGGATGTATTAGAAATTAAGTAATTGAGAGACGAATTAAAAACAGGCGCAGCGCTTCGGCTCTGCGCCTTTTTTGTTACCGATGGGGAGGCGGATCGGTGATAGGTGGAAACTCGGGATCGTAGGGAGGATCAGGTTCCGGAATCGGCTGCGGATGAGGAATCGGTTCTGGAATCGGTGGCGGATCGGCTGGAATGGGATCGCTCGCAATGAGTTCTTGCATGCCCTGCTCCTTATTGCTGAATGTCCTTAAAGCATAGGTAATGAAGCGCGGCCAAGCCAAGCGGGCAAAAAAAAGCCGGCGGATTAGCCGGCGTTGTACGAATCAAATGTGCTATGCAGTAATTCTAAAAAAGGAAGTAAGACAATATGGAGCGCAACGCCCATCGCTTGACGTTGCATTCACCTGCGAGAGAGAGTTTGCCCCTGTTAGGCGATCCACTTATTGATATCGATCAGGTTTTTCCCGCTTTTTTGCTTGCAGCACTTTATTTAACAGCGGGTTAACGCTTATAACCTGAGCCTTACATTACAACCAGTTGCGTCGTTTGAGCCATATCGCCACACCCACCACCATCACCAGCAGTAGTACGCAGAACGCGGTAAAGCCCAGCGGCCAACTCCCCCCCGGAATACCGCCAAGGTTGACGCCAAACAATCCTGTCAGGAATGTCGCAGGCAGGAAAATCATCGCCATCAGCGACATAGTATAGGTGCGGCGGTTCATTGATTCTGCCAGCAAAGACGCCACTTCATCGGCCAGTATCCCCGTTCGCGCTACGCCTGCATTGAGGTCATCCAGGCCGCGTCCCAGACGATCGGCAACGTCCTGCATACGACGGCGATCGTCATCATTCATCCATGGCAGTTTTTCACTCGCCAGACGGGCATAAACATCACGCTGCGGCGCCATATAACGACGCATCACAATCAGTTGCTTACGCAGCAGCGCTAGCTCACCGCGCGCCGGAACCTGCTGATCCATCAGCGCATCTTCCAGCTCGATGATTTTGTCGTGCATCTCTTCGATAAATTCGCTGGCGTGATCGGTCAGCGCATCGCAGACATCCACTAACCAGCTGCCGCCATCCACCGGGCCGTTACCGTTTTGCAAATCGGCCAGCACTTCATCAATGGCATACACCTTTCGCCGGCGCGTGGAAACAATCACTTTATCGTTGATAAACACGCGCATGGCGACGAGTTGATCGGGGCGTGAATCGGCATTGTGGTTCACGCTGCGCAGCACAATCATAAAGCCATCGCCTAAGCGAGTGACGCGTGGACGCATGCTGTCGCCCGCGAGTGCATCACGCACGGAATCGGGGATCAAAGGGGTATTTTGCAGCCACTCGGCACTTTGCCGTTGCGTGTAGTTCAGATGCAACCAGCACGGGCGCTCACAGTTGATCACATCTTTATCTTCAATCGGAATCATCCCGCCTTTGCCGTCCAGCTGGCAGGAGATAATCGCATCCGATACTTTTAGCGCTTTTCCTTCAATGACGTTCACTGACTCGCCTCACTATCAAAATCAATACGATACAGTCTAGCGTGGCGGCCACGAGTTGCAATCATCAGGCTGTGAGCAAAGATGACAAGGCAGAGGTGAGCATCCGCTGAAAGCGAGAGCGGCAACAACGTCACTGGAGGCACCTCCCTAATCCGTTGCACCGGTTAAGGAGACGCACACCATCACGCCACTCTGCTGATTAGCGTCGCTAAATCAGTGCTTTTCGATCCACAGTTCGCGGCTGTATGCGACATCTTCGGGATTGGTGATCGGATAACCTTTGACCCACGGTTTGATCAAGCGCCCGTTGGTATATTGATAGATCGGGGCGATCGGCGCCTGATCGGCAATGATCTGCTCCGCTTTGTCATAGTCGGTATTGCGTGCAGCCACGCTAGTTTCCATGCTGGCTTTGGTCAGCACCGCATCATAATCCGTGCTGTGGAAACGGGCGATATTGCCGGTGTGCGTTGAGGTCAACAAACTCAGGAAAGTGGACGGTTCATTGTAATCCCCGACCCATGACGCACGAATCACATCAAAGTTACCGCTGTTGCGGCTGTCGATGTAGGTTTTCCACTCCTGGTTTTGCAGCGTAACGTCCACTCCAAGGTTCTTTTTCCACATTGACGCCACGGCGATGGCAATCTTCTGATGGCTTTCCGAGGTGTTATACAGCAGCGTCAAATGCAGCGGCTTGCCAGGGCCATAACCGGCGGAGGTCAGCAACGCTTTTGCCTGAGCATTGAGCTCTTGCTGGCTGTGCTGCTGGAGATAACTTTGCTGCGGTGTAAACCCTGCGGTGACGTCCGGAGTGAAGTGCCAGGCCGGTTTTTCCCCGGTGCCCAGGACTTTCTCCGCGATGATGCGGCGATCAATGCTCCATGACAACGCTTTGCGCACGCGCACGTCGGCAGTCGGTCCCTTTTCCGTGTTAAAGGCGTAGTAATAGGTGCCCAACTGATCCGGCGTATACACCTGTCCCGGCAGCTCTTTTTTCAGCAGCGCATACATATTTTTCGGGAAGGATTCGGTGATATCAATGTCGCCCGCGCGGTAGCGTTTGGTCGCGCTGGACTCTTCATTGATAGGGATAAAGGTCACTTTGGTCAGTACGGAATGGCTATTATCCCAATAGTGTTGATTTCGTACCAGTACAATCTTTTCATTCACCACACGATCCTGCAATTGATAGGCGCCGTTACCCACCAGTTTTCCCGGCGCCGTCCAGCTATCAGGGTTTTGCTCAATCACCTTTTGCGGCACGGGATACATTGCGGCATTCGCGACCATGCTCGGGAACCATGGCACAGGACGTGACAATGTCACCTTAAGATGATTCGCATCAGTGGCTGTCACGCCGAGCTTATCGGCACTCATCTGCCCTTTGGTAATGGCATCCGCGTTTTCGATGCCACTCAGCGCGGCAAACCACGCAAAGGGAGAACTGTTTTTCGGCTCCACCAGGCGCTGCCAGCTGTAGACGAAGTCCTGCGCTGTCACCGGTTCGCCATTTGACCAGCGCGCATCTTTGCGTAGCGTGAAAATCCAGGTTTTGTTGTCGTTGCTGTGCCAGCTTTCAGCCACGCCCGGCACGATTTTTCCGTGTGCGTCCTGATTGGTCAGCCCTTCGAACAGATCACGCATGACCTGAATTTCTGGCAGACCCACGGCTTTCATTGGATCCAGAGAAGCAGGTTCGTCTTTAATATGGCGAACAATTTCCTGTGTTGGCGCTAACTGTGCGCCCGCGGGCACATTAGCGGCAAACACCGGTGAGAAAACACCAGCAATCATTACAGCGGCCAGCGTCTTGCGGAAAGTTAATTTCATCACCACTCCTTTACCCAAAAAAATGGCGACTGCGAAGAGGTCTGCGTCGCCAGCGTCTTTGGTGACTCTATCGCAAATTGCTGATTGATATATAGCTATTTCCCTGTCTGCTGTTTACCGTTATGTTGAGGCTGAATTGTCGGTCACATTTTTTAATCCTGAAGCGTCTGGCCATCCTGGCGCTCATTGCACGATTTCAGAGAGGAATGTCATGTCGTCACATCATCCCCGCCCGCTGCGCGGCAAACTCGACGCGGTCTGGCAACAATATGGGCAATCGGTGCTCGGTGCACCGCTGCTGTGGTTCCCGGCCCCGGCGGCCGATGCCGACAGTGGATTGATCATTGCCGGCACGCACGGTGATGAAAATGCCGCCGTCGCGACGCTATCCGGTGCAATGCGCACGCTGCCGGAGCCACTGCGCCGTCATCATGTGGTGCTGGCGGTGAATCCGGATGGTTGCCAGTTGGGGCTGCGTGCCAATGCGAACGGGGTCGATCTCAACCGCAATTTCCCGGCCGCCAACTGGCAAAATGGCGACACGGTCTATCGCTGGAACAGCGCAGCGGACGAACGTGATGTGGTGCTGTCGACGGGCAGCAGCCCCGCTTCTGAACCGGAAACACGCGCACTCTGCCAGTTGATTCATCAGATTAAGCCGCGTTGGGTGGTGTCCTGGCATGAGCCACTGGCTTGTATTGATGATCCACACCACAGTCACCTCGCGCAGTGGCTGGCTGAACAAACGCAATTACCGGTGGTGAGTAGCGTGGGCTATGCCACGCCGGGCTCATTTGGCAGCTGGTGCGACGATCTCGGCTTGTTGTGCATAACCGCCGAGATGCCGCCTATTTCGGTAGATGAAGCCACCGAGGTTTATCTTGATGCGATGATTAACCTGCTGCGCTGGCAGCCGCAGGTTTAAGCACGCCGTGTGAGAAATGCAGCGACGGCTCAACATCGGCAGCCAGCCAGGTTGGGCCGTCAAGATCGGCGAATTTTGCCAGCGGCGTGAGCGGCAGCGCGGCGCGAATCGCCCGTGAGGTGCATAACATACAGCCTAACATCACCGTAAACCCCTGCTGACGCGCCGCAGTGGCCAACGCCAGCGCCTCGGTCAATCCTCCGGTTTTATCCAGCTTGATATTGACCATCTCATAGCGCCCTTTCAGCTGCGCCAGATTCTCCCGGGTGTGACAGCTCTCATCTGCGCAGATGGGAAGCGGGTGCACAAAGTTTGCCAGCGCGGCATCTTCAGCCGCCGGTAGCGGTTGCTCCAGCATCGCGACGTTCAGGTCTGCCAGTAACTGGCAGCGCGCCGCCAGCCCTTCAGCCTGCCAGGATTCATTGGCATCCACAATTAGCGTCGCTTCCGGTACGGCAGTGCGAATTGCCACCAGGCGCTCACTGATTAAATGATGATCGAGTTTGATCTTCAGCAAACGCGCACCATGCTGCCACAACGCTAACGCACTGCTGGCCATCGCTTCCGGCGTATCAATACTCACCGTATGCGCAGTGATGATTTCCTCTGCCAACTCAACACCGCACAGCGCCTGCAAACTTTTATTCTGTTGCTGGCGTTCCAGATCCCATAAGGCGCAATCGAGGGCATTACGCGCGGCACCCGCCGCTAATGCCTGTTGCAGTTTGTCACGTGTCATACCGTCCTGAATAGCGGGCAACAGCGTGGCGATTTGTTGCAGCACCGAGTCTTCACTTTCGCCATAGCGTGCGTAAGGGGTGGCTTCACCCACGCCTTTCAGACCATCCTGTTCAATCTCGACCACCACAACATGCGCTTCTGTCCTGCTCCCGCGTGAAATAACAAACGGCGAATGCAACGGCCAGGCCTCTGGATAACTCTTCACTGTTCTCATTAATTCTCCTTAAATCCGTGGCTTAATTGCGATGTGCTTCTGCTATCGCGACGAAATGCGCTCGTAAACCCTTCAAAATTATGTCATAAACAAACGCTATATCTGCTCTGGCAGGCTTAATGCCAGACTTTTTCATCGCTAAAAGGAAATCGTATGTCTCAGAATGTTCACTTTCAGGGCAATCCGGTCCCGGTTGCAGGTCACTTCCCGCAGGCTGGCGAACAGGCTAAAGCTTTCAGTCTGGTCGCAAAGGACCTGAGTGACGTCTCCCTTTCTCAGTATGCAGGTAAACGCAAAGTTCTGAACATTTTCCCAAGTATTGATACCGGCGTCTGCGCGGCATCAGTGCGCAAGTTCAACGAGCGTTCCGGCGAATCCGACAACACTGTGGTGCTCTGCATCTCTGCCGATCTGCCGTTTGCCCAGTCTCGTTTCTGCGGTGCAGAAAACGTGAGCAACGTCGTGACCCTGTCAGCGCTGCGCGGTTCAGAATTTAAAGAAGATTACGGTGTGGCAATCGCTGATGGCCCACTGAAAGGCCTGACTGCACGTGCTGTGGTGGTGCTGGATGAAAACGACAAAGTGATTTACAGCGAATTGGTGAACGAAATCACCGAAGAGCCAAACTATGATGCGGCACTGGCTGCACTGAAGTAAGTAGTAAGATGATGTGATAAGGGCGCACTTTGTTGAAGTGAACCCCGAAAGTT
>NZ_JZRH01000042.1:0-19948 GCF_000963985.1 Pantoea sp. BL1
CCTCCTGGATGCACCATTCTGTTTTCTTCATGCTATTCTCAAACTGTTTCATCCGTAACATCAGTTATACCCCAATGCATCCATAGCTCAGCTGGATAGAGTACTCGGCTACGAACCGAGCGGTCGGAGGTTCGAATCCTCCTGGATGCACCATCTCCTGTTCGAAACAATCAACACCCGCTTTCTGAATTTACTTCCCATTTTTCTTCATCACACAAAAACCACTTATATAACCGCCATTTATCCCCGGTATGGCTACCTGACCTTTTTCCGAAAACAAAAATAGCTAATGCTTTCAAAGCATTTGCTGTTAAGCACACCTGGCGACAACCTAAGCGCATTACGCTAAAGTAATGGCTCATTTTGTGGTGCTCGATGGAGTGACAATGTACGACCAATATGACGCCCTGATTTTCGATATGGACGGCACAATCCTGGATACTGAGCCGACACATCGAAAAGCCTGGCAGCAGGTGCTGAGCCGTTACGGTTTCACCATGGATGAGAAAAAAATGGTGAGTTTTAATGGCGCACCCACCTGGCAGCTGGCGCAGTACATTCTTGAGCAGAACAATGCTGAGCATGATCCTCATTTGCTGGCCGCGGAGAAAACCGAAGCGCTCAAGGCGATGTTGCTGGATGATGTACGCCCTTTACCGTTAATGGACGTGGTGAAATCGTATCACGGTCGTCGTCCCATGGCGGTGGGTACCGGCAGTGAACATAGCCTGGCAAAGGCTCTGCTTGAAGCCTTGGGTGTCTATCATCTGTTTGATGCCGTTGTCGGCGCGGATGATGTGCAGCGCCATAAACCCCAACCTGATACTTTTTTACGCTGCGCCGAGTTAATAGGCGTGGCACCTGAACGCTGTGTGGTATTTGAAGATGCTGACTTTGGTGTTCAGGCGGCGCGAGCCGCGGGCATGGATGTGGTTGATGTCCGTTTACTTTGAATGAAATTCTGACCTATGGATCGTTATTCGGTAGTAGCTTTCTGAGTGCCACTCTCCTTCCAGGAAGTTCAGAGGCTGTGCTGATTGCTTTACTGATCGCCCAAAAGGGTTCGATCTATGGATTGTTATTGGCCGCATCAGTGGGAAACACGCTGGGTGGCCTGACCAACATTATTCTTGGTCGCCTCATGCCGCCAAAAGGGCAGGGGCGATGGCATGACACAGCAATGACGTGGTTACATCGATTGGGTCCTGCAGCGCTGCTTTTAAGCTGGCTGCCGGTAGTGGGCGACCTGCTTTGCGTGCTTGCAGGCTGGTTGCGCTTTGCCTGGCTGCCCTCGGTGCTGTTCCTCGCCATCGGTAAAACGCTGCGTTATATCGTTATCGCGACCGCCACATTACAAACAATGCAATGGTGGCATTGATTCGCACAGATTCGAGGCTACGGTTAACATTATGCTGAACAAAAATAAATTATTCGCACAGCGGGAGGTTAATGTGATCCCGGACGTATCAAAAGCGCTTTCCTGGTTGGAAGCGCATCCCGACGCGTTGAAGGGTATCGGCCGTGGCATTGAACGCGAGACTTTGCGCGTTAATCCAAATGGTCACCTGGCAACCACCGGACATCCTGAATCCCTGGGTTCAGCGCTGAAGCACAGTTGGATTACCACTGATTTTGCCGAAACGCTGCTGGAGTTCATTACGCCTGTCGATCAAAGCATTGATCGGTCACTGGCTTTCCTGCGTGATATTCACCGCCACACTGCGCGAGAGTTAGGTCAGGAACGTATGTGGCCGTTCAGTATGCCGGGTTATGTTGAAGATGTTGATAGCATCGAGCTGGCGCAATATGGCAGCTCTAATGTCGGTAAGATGAAAACCCTCTATCGGCAGGGACTGAAAAATCGCTACAGCGCACTGATGCAGATTATCTCAGGTGTGCATTATAACTTCTCGCTGCCACTGTCGTTCTGGCAGGAGTGGGCGGATGTAAAAGATGCGGAAAGCGGCAAAGAGACCATTTCTGCCGGATATCTGCGTTTGATCCGCAACTATTATCGTTTTGGTTGGGTGATCCCTTATCTGTTCGGTGCATCCCCAGCGATCTGTTCATCGTTCCTGCAGGGACGTGAAAGCAAATTACCCTTTGAAACGGACGGCAAAGGCACGTTGTGGCTGCCGTATGCCACTTCGCTGCGCCTCAGTGATTTAGGCTACACCAACAAGTCGCAAAGCGGTTTGGGCATCACTTTTAACTCGCTCGACGGTTACGTTGCAGCGCTGAAAGCGGCGATCAAGACGCCGTCAGAAGAGTATGCGGCCATGGGCACCAAAGATGCAGACGGCAACTGGCTGCAGCTGAACACCAACGTGTTACAGATTGAAAACGAACTGTATGCACCTATTCGTCCAAAACGTGTGACTCGTTCGGGTGAAGCGCCTTCTGATGCGTTGTTACGCGGTGGTATCGAGTACATCGAAGTGCGTTCTCTGGATATCAACCCGTTCTCTGCCATTGGCGTGGACGCTAATCAGGCGCGTTTCCTCGACCTGTTCCTGATTTGGTGTACCCTGGCGGATGCTCCTGAGATGAGTTCTGACGAGCTGTTATGCAGCCGTAAAAACTGGAACCGCGTGGTTATGGAAGGACGTAAGCCGGGCCAGGTGATTGGTGTAGGTTGTAGCGATACAGAACATCCGCTGGTTGATGTGGGTAAAGCCCTGTTTGCCGATCTTCGTCGTGTTGCCGAGGTGCTCGACAGCAATTATGGCAGCACGCAATATCAACAGGTTTGTGATCAACTGGTGGCATCGTTTGATGATCCTGAGCTAACCTATTCAGCGCGTATTCTGCATGCCATCAAAGAAAATGGCTTAACCGGCGCAGGTGTGGCACTGGCTGAACAGTATCGTCATCTGCTGTGTGAAGAGCCGTTAGAGATTTTGACCGAAGATGACTTTAATCGTCAGGCGTTGGAATCGGTGCAGGCGCAGGAAAAGCTGGAACAGAGTGATACGCTGGATTTCGAAAGTTATCTGGCAGGTCGCGAAGGCTAAAAAGAAAATGGCCACATCATTGTGGCCAAAATTAACATCTCTGTTGTCAGGGATGATGATAACAAATGCGCGTCTTTCATATATTCAGACGTTGGGCGAACGGAA
Organism: Pantoea sp. BL1; assembly: GCF_000963985.1. Taxonomy (NCBI): domain Bacteria; kingdom Pseudomonadati; phylum Pseudomonadota; class Gammaproteobacteria; order Enterobacterales; family Erwiniaceae; genus Pantoea; species Pantoea sp. BL1. Next base: position 3,120 of record NZ_JZRH01000042.1, read on the forward strand.
AAGTTTCATCGTTTTAAAAAAAATCTCAAAACAGGAGGTGACGTATGCCACTACTGGATAGTTTTACTGTTGATCACACCATCATGGGTGCACCCGCTGTGCGCGTTGCAAAAACCATGAACACTCCGCATGGCGATACCATCACCGTTTTTGACCTGCGTTTCTGCCGTCCGAATATCGATATTCTGACTGAGCGCGGCATCCATACGCTGGAGCACCTGTTCGCTGGCTTTATGCGTAATCACCTCAATGGTGATGGCGTGGAAATCGTTGATATCTCGCCAATGGGCTGCCGCACCGGCTTCTACATGAGCCTGATTGGTGAACCAGACGAGCAGCGCGTAGCGAAAGCGTGGAAAGGGGCGATGGAAGATGTTCTGAAAGTGAAAGAACAGAGCCAGATCCCGGAACTGAATGAATACCAGTGTGGTAGCTACAAGCTACACTCACTCGACGAAGCGCAGCAGATTGCGCGTAACGTGTTGGCGCATGAGATTGGCGTGAACCGTAACGAAGATCTGAAACTGCCGGCTGAGAAGCTGAAAGAGCTGCACATCTAGTGCCTGTCTGAGCAGAAATGAAAACGCCGCGATGTTCGCGGCGTTTTTTTTTGGCTTCAGGAACCGATGGAGGATTTCAGCGGATTATGCGGGGTAATGCGCACCTGCTTCACCATGTTGTCTTGCACGTCGAGGATATCCACATCGTACTTACCGATTTTCACGCGTGTATCGACCAACGGAATCTCTTCCAGCGCTTCCAGCAGCATGCCATTGATGGTGCGTGCTTCGTCTTCGGGTAACGTCCAGTTAAAGGCTTTATTGATTTCACGCACGTTGGCGCTGCCTTCAATCAGCACTGAGCCATCATTCTGCGGCATCACTTCTTCCGCCAGCGAGGGAGACATGGACGTCGTAAAGTCGCCAACAATCTCTTCCAGAATGTCTTCAATGGTCACCAGTCCTTTGATGTCACCATATTCATCGACCACTAAGCCGACTTTCTTCTTATTACGCTGGAATTTCACCAGCTGAACATTCAGCGGTGTACCTTCCGGCACATAATAAATTTCATCAGCGGCGCGCAGCAGGCGATCTTTGTTGAACTCTTTCTTCTCGGTCATCATGCGCCAGGCTTCACGCACGCGCAGCATGCCAACAGAATCATCCAGCGAATCGCGGAACAGCACGATCCGGCCATGCGGCGAGTTACTCAGTTGGCGGACAATCGATTTCCAGTCGTCGTTGACGTTAATGCCGACAATTTCATTGCGTGGCACCATGATGTCATCAACGCTGACCTTTTCCAGATCCAGCACCGACAGCAGCATATCCTGATTACGACGTGACATCAGCGAGCGCGACTCATAGACAATGGTACGCAGTTCTTCCTTACTCAGGGCTGAACTAATGGAGCCTTCCGTTTTGATACCAACCATGCGCATCAGAATGCGGGTAATGGTGTTGAGCAGCCAGACCAAAGGCAGCATCACATACTGCAGCGGCGCTAGCAGCACACTGCTGGGATAGGCAACTTTTTCGGGGTAAAGCGCCGCAATGGTTTTCGGCAGCACTTCAGCAAACACCAGCACCACAAAAGTCAGGATCCCGGTGGCAATTGCCACACCCGCATCGCCGTAAAGACGCATACCGACAATGGTACCCAATGCGGAAGCCAGGATATTCACGAGGTTGTTGCCTATCAGCACCAGGCTGATTAAGCGATCAGGACGGCGTAAAAGTTTTTCGACACGACGAGCCGCGCGATTACCGCTTTTGGCTTTGTGGCGCAATTTATAACGATTGAGCGTCATCATGCCGGTCTCTGAACCGGAGAAGTACGCAGAGACCAGCACCATGATGACCAGCGTAACGATCAGCGTGGTGGTTGAAACATGTTCCAACGCAAAAATTCCTTTAGTGAGAAGTGAGCAGGTGCTGAAGCACGCGACTGCCGAAGTAGGCCATGGTCAGCAGCAGTGCACCGCCGCAGTTAAACCAGACGACGCGACGTCCGCGCCAGCCCTCGTGATAGTGTCCCCAGAGCAGAACGATATAAACAAACCAGGCAAGAATGGACAGTACCGCTTTATCGACATTCTCCGCGCTAAACAGGTTATGCATGAAGAACAGCCCGGTGCACAGCACCAGCGTCAACAGCACTACACCAATTTGCGTGATATGAAACATCTTACGCTCAATACTCAGCAGCGGCGGCATATCCTGGGTGAAAGCCAGTTTCTTATTTTTTAACTGGTAATCAATCCATGCCAGCTGCAGCGCATACAGTGCTGCGATAATCAGCGTGGCGTAGGCAAACAGCGACAGGCCAATATGGATCATCATGCCCGGCGTGGTTTCGAGATGGGTAATAAAGGCATTCGGCACAAAGGTGGCGAAGGCGAGGTTAATCAAGGCAAAGCCGTAGACAATCGGCAGCAGTAACCAACCGCGATTGCGCGATGCGACGATGGTCATGATCGCGCAGATCAGCAGACTCACCAGCGAACCGATGTTTAGCAGACTGAGGTTTTGTCCGTTATCGACGGCAAAAATGCGTTGTTGCAGTGCAACCGCATGGGCGATCAACGCGACGCAAGCAGAAAGCACGGCAAAACGACGCCAGCCACCGTTGCGTTTCAGCAGGCTGGGGATAATCAATGCAAGACTGAGGGAGTAGGCGAACAGCGCCACGATCGCGAAAACGAACATAGATCCTTTCAGGTGTCGGTCAGATAAGGAAAAAACCAGTATAGCGCCAGCTGCATCAGGCTCCAAACGATCTGAAGGTCAATTGCAGAGATCGCTGTGGCTTCGTGCTATAATCCGCCGCATTGTGCCGCCCAGGCGGCCTCGCTACGGTCCTAAGTGAGAGAGCATGTTTGATAATTTAACCGATCGTTTGTCGCAATCCCTGCGCAACATCAGCGGCCGCGGAAGGCTGACCGAAGACAACATTAAAGACACCTTGCGTGAAGTGCGCATGGCATTGCTGGAAGCGGACGTTGCGCTGCCGGTCGTGCGCGAGTTCATCAACCGCGTGAAAGAAGCGGCGGTAGGGCAGGATGTAAACAAAAGCCTGACGCCTGGCCAGGAATTTATCAAAATTGTTCGCAACGAGCTGGTTGCGGCAATGGGTGCAGAAAATAATGCGCTCAATCTGAACGCACAGCCGCCGGCTGTGGTGTTGATGGCGGGCCTGCAGGGTGCGGGTAAAACCACGAGCGTGGCGAAGCTGGGTAAGTTCCTGCGCGAGAAACATAAGAAGAAAGTGCTGGTGGTTTCTGCCGACGTTTATCGCCCGGCGGCGATTAAACAGTTGGAAACACTGGCGCAGCAGGTTGGCGTGGACTTCTGTCCTTCCGATCTGAGCCAAAAGCCTGTCGACATCGTTAAGAACGCCCTGAAAGAAGCGAAGCTGCAATTCTACGACGTGCTGCTGGTGGATACCGCCGGTCGTCTGCACGTTGATGAAGCGATGATGGACGAGATCAAACAGGTGCACGCCGCGATCAATCCGGTGGAAACCTTGTTTGTGGTCGATGCCATGACCGGTCAGGATGCGGCAAACACGGCAAAAGCCTTCAATGAAGCGCTGCCTCTGACGGGTGTGATTCTGACGAAAGTGGATGGTGATGCGCGCGGTGGTGCAGCGCTTTCAATTCGTCATATCACCGGCAAGCCGATTAAATTCATGGGTATGGGTGAGAAGACGGAAGCACTGGAAGCGTTTTATCCAGACCGTATCGCCTCACGCATCCTCGGCATGGGCGACGTACTGTCGCTGATCGAAGATATCGAGAGCAAAGTTGACCGCGAACAGGCGGAGAAGCTGGCGAAGAAACTCAAAACCGGTGATGGTTTTGATCTCAATGACTTCCTCGACCAGCTGAAGCAGATGCGCAACATGGGCGGCATGGCCAGCCTGATGGGTAAGCTGCCGGGCATGGGTCAGTTGCCAGACAACGTGAAGTCGCAGATGGATGACAAAGTGCTGGTGCGTATGGAGGCGATCATCAATTCGATGACCACCAAAGAGCGTCAGAAACCGGAAATCATCAAGGGCTCACGCAAGCGTCGTATTGCCACCGGTTCAGGTATGCAGGTGCAGGACGTTAACCGTTTATTGAAACAGTTCGACGACATGCAGCGCATGATGAAGAAAATGAAGAAGGGTGGCATGGCCAAAATGATGCGTGGCATGAAAGGTATGATGCCGCCCGGATTCCCCGGTCGCTAAGGCGAGCGGCACACAGCCAGAAAATTAACACGCTCAGGTTGCTTTTTTCGCCAAAATGAGTAAAATTTTCGGGCTTTTTATATTGCGCTCGGGTTCCATCCCTCGATGGAGCCCGAGCGCTTTATTAACTAATGAGGATGTTATGGTTACAATTCGTTTGGCACGTCACGGCGCGAAAAAGCGTCCGTTCTATCAGGTCGTCGTTACTGACAGCCGCAATGCGCGTAATGGTCGTTTCATCGAGCGCGTAGGTTTCTTCAACCCGATCGCTTCTGGTCAGGCTGAAGGTCTGCGTCTGGATCTGGACCGTATTGAGCACTGGGTTGGCCAGGGCGCAACGCTTTCTGATCGCGTTAACGCGCTGATCAAAGAAGCAAAAAAAGCAGCTTAATCTGTCACGGTGGTTAGCATGAGCATTAAACCTGCCGCACAGCCTCTCGTTAACCCAATTGTATTGGGGAAAATGGGGGCCGCTTACGGCATTCGAGGTTGGCTCAAAGTGTTTTCCTCCACTGAAGACGCTGAAAGCATCTTCGACTACCAACCTTGGTTCATCCAGCGCGCCGGTAAATGGCAGCAGGTCGAACTGGAAGGTTGGAAGCACCACAATCAGGACCTGATCATCAAAGTCAAAGGCATTGACGATCGGGACGCTGCGGCACAGTTAACCAATTGCGAAATTACGGTTGATTCTGCTCAGCTGCCAGCGCTGGAAGAGGGTGATTACTACTGGAAAGACCTTATGGGTTGCAAAGTGGTAAACCTCGACGGTTACGAAATGGGCAAAGTCATTGATTTGATGGAAACCGGTTCGAACGACGTTCTCGTCGTTAAGGCAAACCTGAAAGATGCATTCGGTGCTCAAGAGCGGTTAATCCCGTTTCTTGATGAACAGGTTATCAAGAAAGTCGATCTCTCTACTGGCACGATTGAAGTAGATTGGGATCCTGGTTTTTGATCTCCGGACAATCCGGTAACGTAACGGCGAACGCGATGTGGATTGGTGTTATTAGCCTGTTTCCAGAGATGTTTCGCGCTATTACCGAGTACGGGGTAACTGGCCGGGCAGTAAAAAATGGCCTGCTCAACATTCAAAGCTGGAGTCCTCGTGACTTCGCGCACGACCGGCACCGTACCGTGGATGAACGTCCTTACGGCGGCGGACCGGGAATGTTGATGATGGTGCAACCCTTACGGGATGCTATCCACGCAGCGAAAGCGGCGGCGGGAGAAGGTGCCAGGGTGATTTATCTTTCACCTCAGGGTCGCAAACTGGACCAACAGGGCGTTTGCGAACTGGCGACCAACCAGAAGTTGATTCTGGTGTGTGGTCGTTATGAAGGGATTGATGAGCGCGTGATTCACACTGAGATTGATGAAGAATGGTCAATCGGTGATTACGTACTCAGTGGTGGTGAGCTACCAGCCATGACGTTGATTGATTCAGTCGCCCGGTTCATCCCCGGCGTATTGGGCAAGCAGGCGTCAGCCGATGAGGATTCGTTCTCGGATGGTTTACTGGATTGCCCGCACTACACCCGACCTGAAGTGTTAGAAGGGATGGAGGTTCCGCCAGTCTTACTGTCGGGCAACCATGCCGATATTCGCCGCTGGCGCCTGAAACAGTCGCTAGGCCGTACCTGGCTAAGAAGACCTGAACTTCTGGAAAACCTGGCTCTGACTGAAGAGCAAGCACGGTTGCTAAATGAGTTCCAACGGGAACATCAGCAGCAACAAAACCATCAGGTGGAAGAGTAATCTTCCCTGACTATCAGTTTACCCAGGATATAGAGATTTAATTATGAGCAACATTATCAAGCAACTTGAACAAGAGCAGATGAAGCAGGACGTACCTTCATTCCGTCCGGGTGATTCCGTGGAAGTGAAAGTATGGGTCGTTGAAGGTTCTAAGAAACGTCTGCAGGCATTCGAGGGCGTGGTTATCGCTATTCGTAACCGCGGTCTGCACTCTGCATTCACTGTTCGTAAGATTTCAAACGGCGAAGGCGTTGAGCGTGTCTTCCAGACTCACTCTCCGGTAATTGACAGCATTTCTGTCAAACGTCGTGGTGCTGTACGTAAAGCCAAACTGTACTACCTGCGTGAGCGTACCGGTAAGTCAGCTCGTATCAAAGAGCGTCTGGGCGCGTAAGCGACATCCCAAAGTTAATAGCAAACAAGGGGTTGGCCTAAGGGCCAGCCCCTTTTTTTATGGCCGCTTGAGATGGTAAATCGCGCTATTCACTGGGCCGCTATCATGAATGATTAAACCATAGCGGTAATCGATAAACTCAAACCCACTGCGCAATGCCACGGTACGGCTGGCATGATTTTCCTCAGCAGCGATAATCTCCAGTAAGGGGATATGCGCGTGCTTGAAGCCAAAGTCCACCAATTGAGCCACTGCATGTGTTGCGACACCTTGCCTTTGCGCATCGCTGCGAACCCAATAGCCTAATGCACTAAATTCCCCAGGCTGCTGTGCGAATCTGATGCCTGCGCCGCCGAGTAACCGATCATTGCTATCGACAATGGCGAACTCTTCCGCTTCACCGTTTCTGCGCTGCAGATGGGTGAAATGAATCCAGCTAGCAGCTTCCTCTTCCCGATAATCGTGATGCGCCCACACCATCCATGGCTGCAGGCTGTTGAGAGAATGATTGACCGCCGCAGTAAAGGCGCCAGCATCCTTTAGAACGAAAGGACGTAGGGTGATGTTGGAGGTTGGCATCCTAAGATCCTGGAAAACGATGAATAACAAAATGTTAATGGAAAAAGAGGGTGTTGGCATTTTTTCAACAAAAGCGCGGTGTAAAATTTAGTTTACATAAACTGCTTTGCATTATATGGGTGCTATTTAATTAACTTCATGTATTTAATGTGTTTATTGTTTTGTTTTCATGGTCTTTATCAATAGTGGTAATAAAAGTGTACATTCATGGATTGCAAGATGTACATGTTGTGGTACAGTAAGCGCCATCCTCAGTGAGGATCCCAAACCGCATAAACGAGTAAAAAGGATCGCCATCATGCAGAAAGACGCGCTGAACAATGTCCATATCGCCGACGAACAGATTTTAATTACCCCGCAAGAGCTGAAAGCGAAGTTCCCGCTCACTGCGGCGCAAGAAGCGCAGATTGCCGCTTCTCGCCAGACTATTGCCGATATTATTGCTGGCCGCGATCCGCGCCTGCTGGTGGTCTGTGGTCCTTGTTCAATCCACGATACCGAAGCGGCACTTGAATACGCTCGTCAGCTGCAAACTCTCTCTGCACAGTTGAAGGATCAGCTGTACATCGTTATGCGCGTTTATTTTGAAAAACCCCGTACCACCGTTGGCTGGAAGGGGCTGATCAACGATCCTTACATGAACAACTCATTTGATATGGAAGCCGGGCTGCACATTGCGCGTCAGCTGCTGGTGAACCTGGTGAAAATGGGCCTGCCGCTGGCAACTGAAGCGCTGGATCCTAACAGCCCACAATACCTCGGCGATCTGTTTAGCTGGTCTGCGATCGGTGCCCGTACTACTGAGTCGCAAACACACCGCGAGATGGCTTCTGGTTTATCAATGCCTGTCGGCTTCAAAAACGGCACTGATGGCAGCCTGGGCACGGCGATCAACGCCATGCGCGCCGCCGCGATGCCGCACCGTTTTGTCGGCATCAATCAGGCGGGACAGGTTTGCCTGTTACAGACTCAAGGCAACCCGGATGGCCACGTGATCCTGCGTGGTGGGAAAGCGCCTAACTACGGCCCTGAAGATGTTGCGCAGTGTGAAAAAGAGATGCTGAAAGCGGGACTGCGTCCAGCCTTAATGATAGATTGCAGCCATGGTAATTCTAATAAAGACTACCGCCGTCAGCCTGGTGTAGCCGAATCGGCTATTGCGCAGATTAAAGATGGAAATCGTTCCATTATTGGCCTGATGCTGGAAAGCAATATTCACGAAGGCAATCAGTCTTCTGAGCAGCCACGTAGCGAAATGAAGTACGGTGTTTCCGTCACGGATGCCTGCATCAACTGGGAAACCACGGAAACCTTGCTGCGTGAAATCCATCAGGATCTGCAGGGAGTGCTGTCGGCACGTCTGTCACACGAGGAATAAAGAGTCATGGTGGCTGAACTGACCGCGCTACGCGATCAAATTGATGAAGTCGATAAAGCCCTGCTTGGGCTATTAGCCAAACGCCTTGAGCTGGTAGCTGAAGTAGGTGAGGTCAAAAGCCGTTATGGTTTGCCGATTTATGTGCCAGAACGTGAAGCCAGCATGCTGGCTTCACGTCGTCAGGAAGCTGAAGTGCTCGGCGTTTCGCCGGATCTGATTGAGGATGTCTTACGTCGCCTGATGCGTGAGTCTTATGCGCATGAAAACGACAAAGGCTTCAAAACACTCTGTCCGACGCTGCGCCCGGTGGTGATTGTTGGTGGGCGTGGCCAGATGGGGCGCTTGTTTGAAAAGATGCTCAATCTGTCAGGTTACCAGGTCCGTATTCTGGACAAGGGCGATTGGGATCGTTCTGAAGAGCTACTCAAAGATGCGGGCATGGTCATCATCAGTGTGCCAATCCATCTGACTGAGCAGATCATCGCCGAATTACCAACACTGCCGGAAGACTGCATTCTGGTTGATCTTGCATCGGTGAAGAATCGCCCATTGCAGGCGATGCTGGCGGCGCATACCGGCCCTGTGCTCGGTTTGCATCCCATGTTTGGCCCGGATAGCGGTAGCCTGGCGAAGCAGGTGGTGGTGTGGTGTGATGGCCGTCAGCCGGAGGCCTACCAGTGGTTCCTTGAGCAGATTCAGGTTTGGGGCGCGCGCTTACATCGCATTAGCGCGGTCGAGCATGACCAGAACATGGCCTTTATCCAGGCGCTGCGTCACTTTGCCACTTTTGCCTATGGTTTGCATTTAGCGGAAGAGAACGTCAACCTGGATCAACTGTTGGCGCTGTCCTCACCGATTTATCGCCTGGAACTGGCGATGGTTGGTCGACTGTTTGCTCAGGATCCACAGCTTTACGCAGACATCATCATGTCTTCGGAGAGTAATCTGGCGCTGATTAAGCGTTATTACCAGCGCTTTGGTGATGCAATCAAATTGCTGGAGCAGGGTGATAAACAGGCGTTCATCAAGAGTTTTGAAGGTGTCGCGCATTGGTTTGGCGATTACGCTCAACGCTTCCTGGTAGAGAGCCGAAGCATGTTGCGTTCGGCTAACGATAGCCGGCAATAAAAGAGAAGGCATCCGTAAGGATGCCTTTTTCATTTACAGTCGCGGTTCCACCGGAACAACATTTTCACCCGGATAGCAGCCGAGTACTTTCAGAGAGCGCGTCAAATCACGCAGCTCTTTCAACGCCAGCTGCATGTTCTCCGATTGCAGATTGCCCTGCACATCAATGTAAAACATCTCTTCCCATGGGTTGCCGTTAATTGGGCGGTTTTCTAGTTTACTCATGATCAGATTATGATTACGCAGCACCAGCAGAGCCTCAACCAGTGCACCAGCTTGCTGACCGGTAGCCATAATCAATGTGGTTTTGGCTGGTACCTGGCCAGAAACTTCAATCGGCTTACGTGCCAGCACAATGAAACGGGTATGGTTTTGTTGCTGGTTAGCTAAATTCCGTTCTAACACCTGCAGACCATACAGCTCCCCGCCCGCTTCACTGCCCAGAGCCGCCACTTTTGATGAATTCATCGCCGCGACCTTTTCCATTGCCGCTGCGGTGCTCTCGGTATATTCGATTTTCCATTGTGGGAAACGATTGATGAACTGGCTGCACTGCTGGAATGGCTGAGGATGGCTATAAACCGTTTCTATTTGCTGTAAGTCGGTATTGCCGCTGACCAGCACACAGTGTTCGATAGGAATGGTCAGCTCGCCAACGATGGAGAGCGTCGTCTGCTGCAACAGGTCATAGACGTCGTTAATCGAGCCTGAGCTGGTATTTTCGATCGGCATCACGGCGTAATCTGCCTGACCACTCTCCACCTGATGGATGATGTCGTGGAATTTCAGACAGCCCATCTCAACCATTGAATCAAAATGACGTGTGGCGTATTTGCGTGCTGCGAGGTGAGAGTACGAACCTTTAGGACCCAGAAATGCAATGCGTGGTGCGTGCGCGTGCGGATGGTTTAAGTTTTTCTGCAGCAGCGCTTGCTGAGTCAGCACCGAATCTTCAATCACCAGTTGGAACAGGCGGGTAATGTAGTGTGCATCAAGCTGATGCTTTTTACCGAGTGAGATCAGATTTTCCAGCAGAGCGCGTTCACGCTCAACATCGCGAATAGGGCGATGGGTCGCGAGTTTTGCTTGTGCCACTTCAACCGCCAGCGAACGGCGTTCAGATAACAGCGTTAAAAGCTTTTCATCAACAGCGCTAATCTTATCGCGTAATGCCAGCAGTGGATTTTCGGGATTCATAGGGCTCACCTGTAAAATGTCCAATAAAAAAGCCTCCCGTTTGGGAGGCTTTGTTGTTCGTCTTCGCATTCATTTTCACATGACGAATCGCCTCCCAATCAGGGGAAGGTAAAAAAGAATGCGAAGAAGAACGGTAGATGTTTCATGTGTGATTCCAGCAATAAAGTGGATTGAGAGTAACCGCAGTGATTTAAAGCTGTCAATAAAAAACGCGCCCGCAGGCGCGTTACTGGAAAAGGTCTATTTATCCCGCAGGTGTGAAATCTTTCATACTGCTGGTTGCGCGGCGCGCTTCAGGTTTGTGCTGCGCCTTATTAAGTTGTCGCTCCAGCTTGGCAATCAGATCGTTGATAGCCGTGTACATATCTTCGTGTTTCGCGCTGGCAACCAGCGTGCCGTTAGGTGTGTTAATGGTGGCATCAGCCACGAATTCTTTCGGCTCTTTCGATAACACGATGTGCGGATTTATCAGGTGAGTTTGCCACTTTTCCAGCTTGGCGAGACGGTCTTCGACATGGTTGCGGATAGCCGCAGTGATTTCCATTTGTTTGCTGGTAATGTTCAGAATCATAGTTAAACCTCTCTGTCATTTCCGTCTGGGTAGGACCAGCATACCGCGTAAATCAGGAAAAAGTGTGATCTATATCACATTGAAATGTCACTTTTTGTCAATGCCAATGAATTGTGAGAAAGGCTCATAAAATCGCCGAAAATGCTTGAAGGGCAGGGATGAAAAGAGCAAGATTGATGAGTTAACCGCAGCGTAGAATCAGCAATATGGCTGAATTTTCGGCAAAAAAAAGCAGCCATTAAGGCTGCTTTTTTATTGGTAGCAAAATCAGGACTGATTATTGGTCGCGATGATCTTCGCCACTTTGTCCGCTTCTGCCGTCAGCTGCAGCTGGCGGTAGGCATTTTCCATCAGCGGCAGCGCTTTGTGCGTCGCTTCAGTATCAGGGAAATCTTTCATCATCCCTTCAACACGGTTAACAACGGCGACATAGGCCCCGCGCTTGGTATAGAATTGCGCCACCGAGAGTTCATACTTCGCCAGACGCTCTTTCAGGTAGGCTAAACGTTTCTGCGCATCCTCAGCATACTGGCTGTTCGGATAGCTGCGCAGTAACTGGGAGAAGTCACGGAAAGCATCACGAGCGTGCGTCGGATCACGATCTGAACGATCGATACCGAAGAAGCCCTGCAGTGCAGAGTCATCCAACGCCATATCCGTCAGGCCTTTCATATAGATGACGTAATCGATGTTTGGATGAGTCGGATTCAGGCGCATAAAGCGAGCGATAGCGGCTTGCGCCAGTGGCAGATCGGCATTTTTGTAATACGCGTAGATTAAATCCAGCTGTACTTGCTGCGAATAAGGGCCAAACGGGTAGCGGTTATCCAGTGCTTCCAGTTGCTTAATCGCCGCTTTAAAGTTACCGTCCTGCAGCTTTTGCTGGGCTGTAGCGTAAATTTCAGATGGCGGGCTGTCCGGAACGGGATCCGATGAGCCGGAACAACCCACCAGAGCCAGGCTCAGGATCAATGTGGCAGCAGCCACCAGATGTTTCATACGCGTCATGACGAAATGATTATCCTCAAAGTGTTGTAGCGGAAGCTGTCCGTATAGCTCCCGGTTATGACCTGGTACGATAGCACATTATATTAAACGGCATCGCCGTGAAAACCCAACGTTAACGAAGAAGCTGTATATGGCACAACAAGTTCAACTCACCGCAACGGTGTCCGAAGCACAGCTTGGACAACGCTTAGATCAGACTTTGGCGGAATTGTTCCCTGATTATTCACGTTCCCGCATAAAAGAATGGATCCTTGAGCGTCGCGTCAGCGTCAACGGCACCATCATCGATAAACCGAAAGAGAAAGTTTTCGGCGGTGAGCAGGTGTCTATCGATGCTGAAATCGAAGAAGCGCAGCGCTGGGAAGCGCAAAACATTCCCCTAAACATCGTTTATGAAGACGATGATATTCTGGTCATCAACAAACCGCGTGGCCTGGTGGTGCATCCTGGGGCAGGTAATCCGGATGGTACGGTCCTGAATGCGCTACTTTATCATTACCCACCGATTGCCGACGTCCCGCGTGCCGGGATCGTCCATCGTCTTGATAAAGACACAACCGGTTTGATGGTGGTAGCGAAGACCGTTCCCGCTCAGACGCACCTGGTGGAAACGCTGCAGCTGCGCGAGATTACCCGTGAATATGAAGCGGTTGCGATTGGCACCATGACGGCAGGCGGCACGGTTAATGAGCCGATGGCGCGCCACTCTACCAAACGCACGCACATGGCGGTACACCCTATGGGTAAACCCGCAACCACGCATTATCGCATCATGGAGCATTTCCGTGCCCACACGCGTCTGCGTCTGCGTCTGGAAACGGGTCGTACTCACCAGATTCGTGTGCACATGGCGCATATCAACCATCCATTAGTGGGTGATCCACTGTACGGCGGCCGTCCGCGTCCGCCTAAAGGTGCATCCGATGCGTTCATTGCTGCGCTGCGCGGTTTTGACCGTCAGGCTCTGCACGCCACCATGCTGCGTCTTTACCATCCCATCACCGGCATTGAGATGGAATGGCATGCGCCGTTGCCGCAAGACATGGTCGACCTGATTGAGGCGTTGAAAGCCGATACTCATGAGTTCCGTGATCAAATGGATTGGCTATGAGTGAGTGGATCATTCCTGACTGGCCTGCACCGCAGCGCGTTCAGGCATGTTCCACCTTGCGACATGGCGGTGTGAGCGCTGCGCCCTGGGATTCGCTGAATCTTGGAGCGCACGTTGGCGATGCTGAAACGCATGTCTTGCAAAATCGTCAGCATTTGAAAGATACGCTGCTGCCCGCCATGCCGCAGTGGCTTAATCAGGTGCATGGCCAGGACGTTGTACGTTTGCCTGCGGACGAGTTATTACCCAATGCTGATGCGGCCATCACCCGCGAATCCGGCGTCGTTTGCGCCATCATGACGGCAGATTGCTTGCCGGTGTTGTTTTGCAGTGATGATGGCAGTGAAGTGGCCGCTGCTCACGCTGGCTGGCGTGGTCTGTGTAACGGCGTGCTGGAACAGACGCTGCAGCAGTTTCGCTCACCAGCCCGTGAGATCCACGTCTGGCTTGGACCCGCCATCGGCCCTCAGGCATTTGAAGTTGGTGCAGAGGTGCGAGAAGCCTTTTTGGCGCACGATGTACAAGCCGATGCGGCTTTTCGCCCGGTTGGTGACAAATATTTTGCGAATATCTGGCAGTTAGCGCGTCAGCGGCTTCAGGCCGCGGGAGTGCATTCTATCAGTGGTTCACAGCGTTGCACTTTCACCGAAGCCAATGATTTTTTCTCCTACCGACGAGATGGAATCACCGGGCGTATGGCAACTTTGATTTGGCTGAGATAATCTTACGCCGCAAGACGATCCAGTAGCGTATTTTTTGTTCGCAACACAGGTCATTAACCTTGAAATATTTGAGGGATGACCTCATTTAATCTCCAGTAGCATTTTGACCTGTATTGGAGGAATCATGCGTCTGGATCGTCTTACTAATAAATTCCAGTTGGCCCTTGCCGATGCTCAGTCCCTTGCCCTGGGACACGACAATCAATTCATTGAACCCCTTCATTTGATGAGCGCGTTGCTCAATCAGGAAGGCGGATCGGTGCGTCCGTTGCTTAGCGCAGCAGGTGCCGATGTGGCTGGTCTGCGTACCAGCATCGAACAAGCTATCAACCGACTGCCGCAGGTAGAAGGTACGGATGGCGACGTACAGCCTTCAGCCGATCTCATTCGGGCTCTGAATCTGTGCGACAAACTCGCGCAAAAGCGCGGCGACAACTTTATATCATCTGAATTATTTGTTCTGGCGGCCCTCGACTCTCGTGGTTCGCTGGCGGACCTATTGAAGTCTGCTGGTGCAACCACCGAAAAACTCACCAAGGCCATCGAGCAATTGCGGGGAGGAGAGAACGTGAACGATCAAGGGGCTGAAGATCAGCGCCAGGCTTTAAAAAAATACACCATCGATCTGACTGAGCGCGCCGAATTGGGCAAGTTAGATCCGGTAATTGGTCGTGATGAAGAGATTCGTCGCACCATTCAGGTTTTGCAGCGCCGTACTAAAAACAACCCGGTATTAATTGGGGAGCCCGGCGTGGGTAAAACCGCGATTGCCGAAGGGTTAGCGCAGCGCATTATCAATGGTGAAGTGCCCGAAGGCCTGAAAGGCCGTCGCGTGTTAGCACTGGACATGGGGGCGCTGGTGGCGGGCGCTAAATATCGCGGCGAATTCGAAGAGCGCCTGAAAGGTGTGCTGAGCGATCTAGCAAAACAGGAAGGCAACGTTATTCTGTTTATCGACGAGCTGCACACCATGGTCGGTGCGGGTAAAGCCGATGGCGCGATGGATGCCGGTAACATGCTGAAGCCCGCATTAGCGCGCGGTGAGTTGCACTGCGTTGGTGCCACCACGCTGAATGAGTATCGTCAGTTCATTGAAAAAGATGCCGCACTGGAGCGCCGTTTCCAGAAAGTCTTTGTGGCTGAGCCGAGTGTGGAAGACACCATTGCTATTCTGCGAGGCCTGAAAGAGCGCTATGAACTGCACCACCATGTGCAGATTACGGATCCGGCAATTGTGGCTGCAGCAACGCTGTCGCACCGCTATATCTCCGATCGCCAGTTGCCAGATAAGGCCATTGACTTGATCGATGAGGCAGCATCAAGCATTCGTTTGCAGATGGATTCGAAACCGGAATCGTTGGATCGTCTGGAGCGCCGCATCATCCAGTTAAAGCTGGAACAGCAAGCGCTCAAGAAAGAGTCGGACGATGCCAGTATCAAACGTCTGGAGATGCTGGAAACGGAACTCGATCAGAAAGAGCGTGAATACGCTGAGCTGGAAGAAGAGTGGAAAGCGGAAAAAGCCTCTCTGACGGGTACGCAGAACATTAAGGCGGAACTGGAGCAGGCTCGTCTGGCGATGGAGCAGGCGCGACGTACTGGTGACCTGGGGCAAATGTCTGAACTGCAATACGGCAAAATTCCAGAGCTGGAAAAGCAGCTCGCTATTGCCACGCAGTCAGAAGGTAAAACCATGAAACTGTTGCGTAATCGCGTAACAGATGTGGAAATTGCCGACGTGCTAGCGCGCTGGACCGGCATTCCTGTGGCACGAATGATGGAAGGCGAGCGTGAGAAATTGCTGCGAATGGAGCAAGAGCTGCATGCGCGCGTGATTGGCCAGAACGAAGCTGTTGATGCAGTATCGAATGCGATTCGTCGTAGTCGTGCGGGTCTGTCCGATCCTAATCGCCCCATTGGCTCGTTCCTGTTCCTTGGACCAACCGGTGTTGGTAAAACCGAACTGAGTAAAGCACTGGCTAACTTCTTGTTCGACAGCGACGATGCCATGGTGCGTATTGATATGTCCGAGTTTATGGAAAAACACTCGGTGTCACGTTTAGTGGGTGCTCCTCCGGGCTATGTCGGTTATGAAGAGGGTGGTTATCTGACAGAAGCTGTTCGTCGTCGCCCTTATTCCGTGATTCTGCTGGATGAAGTCGAAAAGGCTCATCCGGATGTCTTCAACATCTTGTTGCAGGTATTGGATGATGGGCGTTTGACCGATGGCCAGGGACGCACGGTCGATTTCCGTAATACCGTGGTCATTATGACCTCTAACCTTGGGTCTGATCTGATCCAGGAACGTTTCGGTGCGTTGGACTATCCGGAAATGAAAGATATGGTGATGACGGTGGTAGGTTCGCATTTCCGCCCTGAGTTCATTAACCGTATTGATGAGGTGGTGGTGTTCCATCCATTGGGAGAACAGCACATTGCCTCCATCGCGCAGATTCAGCTGCAGCGGTTGTATCAGCGTCTCGAGGAGCGTGGTTATCAATTGCATATCTCTGATGCTGCGCTGAAACTGCTTGGCGAAAATGGTTACGATCCCGTTTACGGTGCGCGCCCATTAAAACGCGCTATCCAACAGCAGATCGAAAACCCGTTGGCGCAGAAGATTCTTTCTGGTGCTTTTGTCCCGGGTAAAACCATTGAGATGGATGTAAAAGACGACATTATTGTGGCGCACCAGTAATGCGATGTGACTTTAACGGGCCTGCGGGCCTAATGCCAGTCAGTTA